>JAGVNQ010000116.1 GCA_020053195.1 Sideroxydans sp. | reverse complement strand
TAGCGAGGAAATTGAATGAACGCCCAAGAAAGACACTAAACTACCAAACACCGGCAGAGAAATTTGCTCAATCTGTTGCATCCACCGGTTGAATCCAAGGCACATAGCCGTCGTTTAACTCAGTGAAATAGGGGCTGGTTCGCTACAGCTTAAAACGTAGTTTTGTCGAAATGCGGCATACGCATGAGCACACACCGTTCAGCTACGCCGCTAACGGCATAACCTCTTGGTCGATTTTGCCACCCAATTCGTTTTCGGCGATTTCCAGATCATACTGTGTTTGCAGGTTCATCCATGTTTGCGGGGACATGCCGAATAAACGGCCAAGGCGCATGGCGGTGTCGGAGGTAACGGCGCGTTTCCCGGCGCAGATTTCATCAATGCGGCGCTGGGGGACGCTGGTGAATTTTGCGACTTTGTAGCGGGTCAGTCCCATGGGTTCGATAAAGTCATGCAGCAGGATGTCACCGGGATGCACTGGCGCAAGCCTTTCGCCGGTGACGGTGTTTCCCCATTTTATGTTGTTCAGTTCTTCGCGTTGAATACTCATTTCATTCTCCTAGTGGTAATCGACGATTTCCACATCTTCCGCATATCCGTTTTGCCATCTGAAACAGATACGCCATTGGTCGTTAATACGGATGCTCCATTGTCCGGCTCGATTGCCAGTTAGCTGTTCGAGTCGGTTGCCGGGCGGAATGCGCAATTCTTCGACTTTGCTCGTGGCATCAATGAGCTTAAGTTTTCGCCGGGCTATTCCCTGAATTTCTTGCGGTAGTTTGCGAACAAACTGTCCGTTAAACACCGCAGCCGTGGCTTTATCAGCAAAAGATTTAATCATGTTGTAGTTCCCTTTCACAGCGCCATCACGACGTTAGTTTGGTGGCTTTGCCAGAATTGACTTGGTGTGATAACACTAACTGATTGCGGTAGTATCGTCAATCGTTACTATCGCCAGTTTCGTTGCCATTTTCACGACTGCTATTTCCAGTGCAATAACTTAAAGGCATCTCTAAAGATTCGTCACACCGGCGAAGGCCGGTGTCCAGCAAAAATATTGACGCAGTGCAACGCACTGACATAACTGCATTTTTCATAAAGCCGCTGGATTCCGGCCTCCGCCGGAATGACGGGATTTGGATTTTTGGAGGTAACGTTTAGGCCGTTCAACAACAAAATCTCACCCCACAAAATCAATGAGCCCCGGGATCATTATCACCCGAGGCTCATCTAGTTGTGTTGTATGACAAGGCTCAACAGCCCCGGCTTACGGTTTTTTAGGCCGCCATAGCAAAGTTTTCATCGTTTGCATTTACATGCTTGCTTCATTTACGTCGATCGCCTGACGTGTCGCCCCGAAACCTATCTGCTCGCTGTCGAAACCTGGTCATCCCCATCATAAGCACACTGGCATTGGCATCACTGCACTTATGGTGGAGATGGGCGGAATTGAACCGCCGTCCAACAAGCCCTTATTGAGCCGGAGTTTTCGCAAACCGAAGTTTGCTCACAACAATGAAGATATTTTAACACAATGAAATATTTAACTTCCACCGATTCCTGCATTGCTTCCGATGGGCAACAAGATGGGCATTTCTAAAGGCCGCCTCTAAAAATTCAAAATTCTAAGCAAGACAAGGCGCGAGCAAAAAATTGCGACGCAGCATATATTGGATATGTAAGGAGCAATTTTTTGTGAGCAACACAGTATTGCGACGAAGTTTGGATTTTTAGAGGTGGCCTAAATATTCGTCACACCGGCGAAGGCGGGGAGCTATTCATAAAAACAAATCCGGTTGCGTCCCTCTTCTTTCGCCTGATACATCGCTATATCAGCCCGCTTTAGAATCTCATCCGTACCGATCTCGTGATTGATGAACAACGCCACGCCGATACTCGACGTGCAATGATGTTCCACTGTCTTTTCCAGTCCGTCTTGCTTGAGTGTCAGCACATAAGTTTCGGCCAGCGCGGTGCGGATTTTTTCGGCGACGATGCTCGCGCGCGCGATGGATTCGTCTCGATCCGCATCCAGTTCACCTATCATCACCACGAACTCATCGCCGCCAAAACGCGCGATGGTGTCCACTTCGCGCACGCAATGCCGGATGCGGTGCGCCACTTCGATCAATAGCAAATCGCCCACATCGTGGCCGTGAACATCGTTGAGCGGTTTGAAGTTATCCAGATCGAGGAACATCAGCGCGGCGTAGCGTCCGCTGCGTTTGCTGCTGGCCCGTGTCTGTTGCAGCCGGTCGTTTAGCAGGCGACGGTTGGGCAGACTGGTGAGCGGGTCGTAAAAAGCCAAGCTGTGAATTTGCGCTTCGGTTTTTTTACGCTCGCTGATGTCTTGCTTGATCGCCACAAAATTGCCGATCACATTATTTCCGTCGCGCACGGGCGTAATCGTCATTTCCTCGTGATAGAGCGAACCATCCTTGCGCTGGTTGATCAGTTCGCCATGCCATGGCTTGCCAACAAACAGGGTTTGCCAAAGATGTTCGATGTCCGTCTCGTTCTGCACCCCGGATTTGATCTGCTCCTTGAGCAAGCGTCCCACCGCCTCTTCATGATGATAGCCCGTCATCTGCGTAAATGAACTGGGATCGTATCGAAGGAAATTGGAAACAACTCAAAGGCAGTTTCAAACAACAGTGGGGTATGTTGACTGACGGCCAGCCCGATGTGATTGCCGGTGAGCGCGAACGACTGGCCGGAAGAATTCAAGTGTCGTATGGCATCAACAAAGACAAGGCGGACAAACAACTGCACGTTTGGCGGACGCAGCACACATTGACCGGCCCAACCAATGCAAGCATTGATGCGCGCGTTACTTCAGTGCGAATCAAACCGCATCTCGCCCCTCATTAAATCGGGCTAACAGCAATATTTCCGGGAGGTCATCATCATGAACATCATCCGCAAATGGGCAATGAAGGCAGCCGTCGTGACGCTGTTGCTGGGCATGACGGGATGCACCGCGATCGGTGCCGGAATCGGAGCCGCCGCCGGGGCTGGCACGAGCGTGGGCGTGGTCGGCGGCGCGGTGATCGGCGGTGTGGTCGGTTACGGCATCAGTAAATAGCGGGATCGTTCAGCGCGAAAAAATCCGTGTCATGTTTTGACATCATTCGAGCAGCAAGCAATTAAATATCACCCAAAGGAAGCCAGATGAAAATATTTTTCGGCAACATACCGCACAAGGTGCTGCACGCGACCGGCATGGCCGCGATTGCCGCGCTGTTGATGACGGGTTGCGTAAACGTGCAGCCGCCCTCGGAACAAATGGCCGTTTCCAAAGCGGCGGTCAGCAATGCGAACACGGCCGGAGCCGAGGAGTTTGCACCGCTGTTGCTCAAATCCGCCACCGACAAGATGGCGGGTGCCGAACTTGCGATGACGCAGCAAAAATACGATATGGCACGCGTTCTGGCGGAACAAGCGCAAGTCGAGGCACAACTGGCGGCGGCGACGGCTCATCGCGTCAGGGCACAGAAAGCAGCCGACACCGTGCAAGAAGACAGCCGCATTTTGCGCAAAGAAATCGAACGTAAAACCAATTAATCCTAAAAACGAATTTTAGCCACGGATGAACACGGATGAAACACGGATAACAACGCCTTCATCAGAAAATTCGCCGAAGCTGCACCCTCCTTTCAGGTGAACGGAAACTCTCACTTAACACGCAGTTTTATCTGTGTTGATCTGTGTTCATCCGTGGCTAACCAAGTTTTAAATTTCTATCGGAGTCCACCATGAAAAATTTTCAATTTATTCCTTTGGCCTTGACCGCTTTCGCACTGCTGTCCGGCTGCAATTCCACCACGCACAATGCGTCGCTGCGCGATGCGCACATCATCTACGACACTGCGCGCAGCGACCCGGATGTCACCACGCTGGCCGCGTTCGAATTGAAAGAAGCGAGTGACACGCTGACTCGGGCGGATCAAGCGCTGCATCAAGGCGAGGATGCGGCCACGGTCAACCAGATGTCCTATCTGGCCGCGCAACAAGTGGCCATCGCGCAGGAAACCGCCAAACGCAAAGTGGCCGAAATGGCTATCGCCGATGCCCGCGCCACCCGCACCCAGGTCAGCCTTGAGGCGAGAACCGCCGAGGCGGATGCGAGCAAAAAACAAGTGGTATCCATGCAGATAACCGCCGCGCAACAAGCCGAGGAATTGGCGGCAGCCAATGCCAATGCCCTGAGCGATCAGGCGCTGATTGATAAACAGGCGCAGCAGCTCGGCGAGTTGAATGCCAGGCAGACCGAACGCGGCATGGTCATCACGCTGGGCGATGTGCTGTTCAACACCAACCAATCCAAGTTGAAAGCGGGCGGTCTGCTCAGCATGCAAAAGCTGGCCGACTTCCTCAATCAATACCCGCAACACAATGTGTTGGTCGAAGGCTATACCGACAGCATCGGCGACGAAAGCTACAACCAGCAGCTTTCCGAGCAACGTGCCAACAACGTGCGGCTGGCGCTGGTGGATGATTTGGGAATCGGCAGCGCGCGCATCACGACGCGCGGTTACGGCGAGGAATTCCCGGTTGCCGACAACGACACCGCCGCCGGTCGCCAGCAAAACCGCCGCGTGGAAATCATCATTTCCGATGGCAATGGCAAGATCAGTTTGCGCTAGGCATTAACTAAAAAGACCTCAATTAGCCACGGATTAACACCGATGAAACACGGATAAAACCGGGTGTTACGCGAGAGATGCCACTTTTCTGAATGGTATGCACAGGTTTGCCGGATTAAGTGTTTTTCATCCGTGTTTCATCTGTGTCCATCCGTGGCTCAATTACGTATTTAGGTTCAATGCAAATCGGCATGATTCCTGTGTGACCGCAATGTTCGATAGCGCACGGTTAACGCCGGTCAAGTGGTGTCCAATCCTTATTCACTGTTGCAGGATCTTTGGATAAAAATTCAATATGAAACGATTTCAAATCATTGCCGCAAATCTGGTCGCCCTGGCGGTTTTGTCCGGCTGTAACACCGCGCCGCACAATGCGCAGCTGACCGATGCGCACAGCAATTACCACGACGCGCAAAACAGCCCGCAGGTCACCGAGCGGGCTGCGCCCGAATTGAAAACCGCCGGGGATTCCCTGAGCAAAGCGGACATCGCGCTGAATCAGGGCGAGAGCGCGGAGATGGTGAATCAGTTGGCTTACATCGCCAATCAGCAGGTGACTGTCGCGCGGGAAACGGCCCGCTCCGACAGCTTGCGCACGGATACCGCGATATTGGAGGCCGATAAGCGCAACGATAGTGCGCGCGCCGCCAGACAGACAAAGCAACTCAGGACATTAAAGGCAAAAAAAACCAAACGCGGCATGGTGGTCACGCTGGCCGATGTGCTGTTCGACACCGACGACGCGAATTTGACCCCGGCCGGAAAACTTCGCGTGACGAGGCTGGCCGATATGCTCAAAGAACACGCGCATCTCAAGGTGATGATCGAGGGTTACACCGACAGCACCGGCAATGAGTTGCGCAATAAAAAACTTTCCGAGCGACGCGCCAATGCGGTGCGGATCGCGCTGATCGAGCGGGGGGTCGCCAGCGACCGCGTTTCCTCGCGCGGCTTCGGCCAGGCGTTCCCGGTTGCCGGCAACGCCATGGCCGCCAGCCGCCAATTCAACCGGCGCGTGGAAATTATTATTTCCGACCGGAACGGAAATATTGCAAAACGTTAGGTAAATGTATTACGGCAACACTTGAAATAAACGTAATTGAGCCACGGATGAACACGGATATTCAACGGCTGCACAGACATCTCTTATGTACACGACAAAAGCCATCTGGCGTAATGTTTTATCTGTGTTTCATCTGTGTTCATCCGTGGCTAAAAGTATTTTCAACCAACCCAAGGAGTGAAACATGAACACAAATACATTAGATGCAATCGGCAACGAACTCGCCGCTTCCAAAGACCAGTTCGCGGAAGAATTGCGCAAGGTGGTGAAAGAAGCCGAAGCGTTGCTGCACGCAAGCGCCGAGCAAACCGGAGATGGCGCTGCCGCCGCCCGCGCGCGTATCCAGCAGAGTCTGCACGCGCTTAAAGGACGTTTGCTGGAGGCCGAAGAATCCGTGGTCACCCACACCAAACATGCAGCTAAAGCCACCGACCAATACGTCCACGAAAATCCCTGGAAAGCGATTGGCATTTCGGCCTGCGTGGGCGCGATTATCGGGATGCTGATCGCTCGGCGATAAATCATGTCTGAATCGACCGGACTGCTGGAGTCGCTTAAGCGCTTGGTGAGCACACTGCTCGCCATCATCCAAACACGGCTCGAATTATTGTCGAACGAGATTGAAGAAGAGCGTCTGCGTGTGGGGCAGATTTTTCTCTACGGCTGCATCGCACTGTTCTTCTTCGGTTTGTCCATCATGCTGCTCACGGCATTTATCGTGATGCTGTTTTGGGACAACCATCTGCTGGTGCTGGGCATTTTGGCGCTGCTGTATTTGATCGGTGGTCTCGTCGCATGGTTTGCCGCGCGGCGCGTGGCGCAAAAACGCTTCGTCCTTTTTTCCGCCAGCCTGGATGAACTGTCCGAGGATCGCGACTGGCTCGCGCCACGATTATGAAAAACCAATTGCTGGAACTCGCGTTACGCAAGGATAGGCTGAAGCTGCAAATCCAGATTCAGCGTCTGGAGGTGGCCGAGGTCGCGCTGGATTTTCACAAGCCGCTAAAGCTGGCCGATGCGGGCATGAAGGCGGTGAATATGATCCGCCAACATCCGGCCTTGGTGGCGGGCGGCATGACGGCGCTGCTGGCGTTCAGGCGCAGCGGCGTGATCGGTCTGGCGCAACACGGTTTGCGCATGGCGCTGCTCTATCCTTCCGCCATATTTCTCGGCTGGAAATATGTGTCGTCGCTGACGCGCCGGTTGACAGACAAAAACAAGGACGATTTGTAGTTAGTCACTTACCAACCAAGTGATGTCAAAACATGACAAGAATTTCTCACGCGGAGGCGCGGAGTTCGCGGAGAAACACAATTCACTCCCGCATTGATTTTCTCCGCGTCCTCCGCGCCTCCGCGTGAAATCTGTTTGGTTTTGGCTTGCCCGGTTTGGCTAGGTTGCAAAAGACAGTTTTCCACGTTTTTTAGCAAATTTCAAAATGCCACTGCCCGGAAAGGCGCATGAATGCTTGATCTACGTCGTTCACAACGTGTAGATGCCCTATCCATGCGCTTCTTCACGAGGTGGTGTTTCAAAATTCGCAGGTTGGGCACGCTGCGCATTGCCCAACCTATAAAAAATTCTGAATACTCAAGCCTTCTTCATCCACAAAATACATCCGCCATTGGGGCTGATCTTCCCCTCTACCAGCTTGCACGTATTCGATTCGGCGATGAAGTTCGCACATGCGCTGCATTTCTTATCACCCGAAGCGTGAGTCGTGTACTGCGCATTTTTCTTGGACGCTTTTTTGGCCATAACTTCCGCAGCAACTGCCGTGGAACTAAAAAGTGCAAGCGGCAGCAACAAGCTGCAACCTGCGGCCAGTGTGCCGCGTAACATCTCTCTGCGCGATATTGATACTTCGTTGATGATGGATTTTTTCATGTCGTTCTCCTGTGGCCTGGAACGTTCCAAGTCCGAACATGATGTCTGCTCGCTCGCCCCGTTACTGTGCGATTGCACACATAAAATTCGTCGGGATATGTGCGTTAAAGCACGGAATGAAATTCGCTGACGGCGCACCGTATATGTCGGATTACATCTTGTCTCGGGAGACCACAATGAGTTCGATCACTACGCAGGACGGCACGGAAATTTATTACAAGGATTGGGGCGCGGGACGAGTCGTGGTGTTCTGCCACGGTTGGCCGCTCAACGCCGATGCGTGGGAAAGCCAGATGGTTTTTCTGGCCGCCAACGGTTATCGCTGCATCGCGCACGACAGGCGCGGCCATGGCCGTTCCAGCCAGCCTTACAATGGCAACGACATGGACACGTATGCCGACGACTTGTCGGCGCTCATCGAAAAACTCAACCTGACCGGCATCACGCTGGTGGGGCATTCCACCGGTGGCGGCGAGGTGGCGCGTTATATCGGTCGCCACGGCACCAAACGCGTTGCCAAGATAGTGTTGGTGGGCGCGGTGACACCGCTGATGCTCAAAACGGAAGCCAATCCCGGCGGGTTGGACATAGCCACGTTTAACAATATTCGCAACGGAGTCGTCGCAGACCGCTCGCAATTTTTTTATGACCTTGCGACACCGTTCTACGGAGCCAACCGAGCGGGTGCAAAGATCAGCCAGAGGGTGCGCGATGCGTTTTGGTTGCAGGGAATGCAGGGCGGTCTCAAAAACGAGCTGGACTGTATCAAAGCGTTTTCCGAGACGGATTTTACGGATGATCTGAAAAAATTTGACAAGCCGACACTCATCATCCACGGCGACGACGACCAGATTGTGCCTATCGGCATTTCGGCAATTCCAACATCGCGGCTCATCAAACACGCGATCTTGAAAGTGTATGCGGATGCGCCGCACGGGCTTGCCCACACACACGAAGACCAACTGAATGCCGACTTGCTCGAATTTCTCGAATCATGATTGGAAAAGGTTGTGTAGGTGCGAATTCATTCACACAAAACATATCAACCGTGCGAATGAATTCGCACCTGCAAAATCCCCTACTTCGTTTTAATCAGATTTAACCAACGTCATTTCAAGGAGAAAAATATGTCCACCAGCAGTTATCAAGAACCCGTTGAAGAACTTTCTGCCGAAGCACGCGATATGCACCGCGCCATTGTTTCCTTGATGGAAGAGCTGGATGCAATCGACAGTTACAACCAACGCGCCAGTCTGTGCAAAGACGCGGAGCTCAAGAGTATTTTGGTTCATAACCGCGACGAGGAAAAAGAACACGCCGCCATGTTGCTGGAATGGATACGGCGCAGAGATTTGAAGTTTTCCAAGAAGATGAAGGATTATTTGTTTACTGAAATTCAGATCGCGCATCAGTAGAAATACTCGCGCTTGGCATTCCATGTGGGAGCGGCTTTAGCTGCGAATTGCCTTCACCAGCAAGCTGGCTCCTACTCAGCACATTCATGATAAAGAGTTCGCTATGTCAACGTGGCCACACATTAGTACAGTCATATTGTCTGCCACGGCGCTTGCCTGCTTCACGCTGCCCGTTACGGCAGCTGATGCTGGTTTTGACACGCTAGCCAAACGTCTGCAAGCCGAGAAACCAAAATTTGCGCAGCGCCAACAGGCCATGCTCGCGGAACGTTATGACTTGTCTGACCGGCCATCAACAACGACGGCAATGTCGCGCGGCAAACCGGTGCAGGACGGCGTGCGCGTCAAGTTGCCGCGCAGCATGACATGGGAAAAACTCGCCGCCCTGTCGCCGCAAGAGATCAGGGACAAGCAACTTTGGCCTGCCGGATTTCTGCCGTTGCCGCATCCGCACCATGAAGTGGGCGGCATGGTGTTTCCCGAATTTCTCATCACGGAAATCAAACAACAAACCGGGCGTGATCTGACACGCTTCGATCTCGATTTCGATTTGCCGGATCATTTTTTGCCCGAGTTTCCGTCCGCGATTTATCTAACCACGCGCCCCGATTTGGGTGATGTGTCGCAAGGCAAACTGGTGACGTTGGACAATTTCAACGAGGGGTTCAAAGATATTCTCAACCCCAAGCAACTCGAAGGGTTGCGCTTGTTGCTCACACCGTTTCCGCAGCAACAATTCAACGCCAGCGATGACCGCCGCAGCTTGAAGGCATCACAAGGCGTGGCCTGTTTCGATTGTCACGCCAACGGCCACACCATCGCGGCCACGCACACGGTGGGCGACATCCGCCCCAACGATCACCGCCACCGCATCGACACGCCGTCGCTGCGCGGTGTAAACATCCAGCGCCTGTTCGGCTCGCAACGCGCAATGAAAACGGTGGAGGACTTCACCGAATTTGAACAACGCGGCGCTTACTTCGACGGCATTCCGGCGGATGCGGCGCGCAAAGGTATCAACGTGCTGGAACGCGGCAGCCAGGTGCATTTCATGGCGGAATTTCAGGCGCTGCTCGATTTCCCGCCCGCGCCCAAGCTCAACCTGTTCGGCAAGCTCGATCCTGCCAAAGCCAGCGCGGGCGAGCTGCGCGGTCAGAAATTATTTTTCGGCAAAGGCCAGTGCGCAAGCTGCCACACACCGCCGTATTACACCGACAACAGCATGCACAACTTGCAGGTGGAACGCTTCTTCAAGCAAGTCACCATCAATGGCCGCACCGCCTCGGCGGACGGCCCAATCAAAACTTTTCCGCTGCGCGGCATCAAGGATTCACCGCCTTATTTGCACGATGGCCGTTTGCTGACGCTGGCGGACACGGTAGAGTTTTTTAATCTGGTGTTTGAGTTGAAACTGAACGAACAGGAAAAGAAAGACCTGCTGGCGTTTTTGCGGGCGCTTTAGTCTCTAAGCCAACCAGATGATGTCAAAAAATGACATGATTTTTTCACGCGGAGGCGCGGAGTTCGCGGAGAAACAGAATTCACTTCCGCACTGATTTTCTCCGCGTCTCCGCGCCTCCGCGTGAAACCCGATTTAGTCCCGGCTCGTCCGGCTTAGGCTTACCCACCCTTCTCACAGGAGAACATCATGAATAAATATCAGATCGCCGTTGTTGTCGGCAGCCTGCGCAAGGATTCGTTCAACAAAAAATTGGCCAACGCCATGATGAAATTGGCACCGCCGGAGTTCACGTTCAAACAATTACAGATCGGCGATTTGCCGCTTTACAATCAGGACGATGATGCGCATCAGGTCGAGCCGGTCAAACGTTTGAGGAGCGAAATCTTAAGCGCGCAAGGCGTGCTGTTCGTCACCCCGGAATACAACCGCTCCATCCCCGGCGTGCTGAAGAACGCCATCGACCACGCCTCGCGCCCTTATGGCAAAAGCGCGTGGGCGGGCAAGCCTGCGGGTCTGCTGGGCATTTCGCCCGGCACTCCCGGCACATCCATGGCGCAACAGCATTTGCGCAATATTCTGGCTGCGATGGATATGCCGACACTGGGACAACCGGAAGCCTTCATCCAGATGAAAGACGGATTGTTTGATGAGGCGGGCAATATCGGCGTTGGCAGCAAAAAATTTTTGCAGGATTGGATGGATGCGTATGTGGCATGGGTCAAAATACATACTGCCTGATGCAGCTTCAATGTACGCCGATAATAAAAAAGGCCGTCTCACGACGGCCTTCTTCACTTTCAGTTATACAAGTCTTACGGAGCGGGTTGTGTCACCGTATTGGCATTCAGCGTAACTGCTGTCTGCGCCAGCAGTCTGCTGTTGGCCGTTGCGCCGGTATTCAGGTTAATCGCGGTTTGCGCCAGGATCACACCTTCCATGTGGGCGGTTGTGCCGATGGTTACGACACCCGCCGCCTGCCAGAAAATATTCTTGGGCAGCGCGCCGCCGGTCAGTATTACCTGCACGCCGGATGCTTGGGTTATGCCTTGCGCAATCTGGAATATCCACACATCGTTCGGACCGCCGTTGAGCGTGACGTTCGACAGAATGGTGACTCCAGTGCCCCATTTGTAGGTGCCGGCGGGAAGTGTCATACCGCCAATCGCGCCTGCGCCCACTTCGCTAAAGTCGGCGGCGCGTCCGGCGGCATCGGTATAAGCGGTTTCCATGTCGCTAATCGCCGTGGTCAGATTGGCGGGCGTGGGCACGGCGTAGTCAGCCGCAAACACTTGCCCGGTCACCAACGAAGAAGTCGAAAATACGTTGCTCGCGTCTGCGATCAACGAGAAGCCGGTGATGAAACTGGCTGCCGCCGGGCTGACTCCAAGGTCGCCAGTGATGGCGGTGACTCCGGTGGTTGAGATGCCGGTTTTTGCCAGCATCACATAATTAACCGCCGTCCCCATGAGGACGGGTGACGGGCCAGAACCGATACCGCCCAAGCCAGTGCCTGCGCCGGGGCTGGTTGGAGCGGGAGTGTTGCTGCCCCCTCCCCCGCTGCCGCAGCCTGCTACCGAGGTAGCCAGTAGCAATGCCATCAACCAGAGGTATGGTTTGAAATAGTGTTTTGATTGGTTCATGAGAGATTCTCCTGATAGGTGCATCCCGTAGCGGGATGTGAAAGCCAACTGCCGGTTTCCGTCAGCGGCAAATCTCGGCGCAACACGCCAAGGTGGAATCAGGTATCCGCTTTTTGTGTGGGAAGTTCAGTGCGCTGTCGAACACACCGCCAGTCGAGGACTGCAAACGGCTTCCAATCTGCTTGAAAGTAGGCCGTGACGTGGTGATTAGTCGCTTATCGGTTAAATGATGTCAAAACATGACAAGAATTTCTCACGCGGAGGCGCGGAGGACGCGGAGAAAATCAATACGGGAATGAATTGTGTTTCTCCGCGAACTCCGCGCCTCCGCGTGAAAACCTGTTTGGTTCCGGCTTGTCCGGCTTAGGGATATTGAAAACATGCCTTGCCCGCAAGGCAGGAAATACGGGCATCTCCATCATGTATAAGGCGTAGATGCCCTATCCATGCGCTTCTTCACGATGCGTGGTTTGCGAAAAGTACATCTACTGTAATTTCCTGGCGGAACTTGGGTATTTGTCACTAACCAGCAAATGATGACCAAACGTGACAAGAATTTAGAGCGGCGCTGATGGTTTTGTAGGAGCGAGCTTGCTCGCGAATTGTTTTCGCGAGCAAGC
>JAGVNQ010000020.1 GCA_020053195.1 Sideroxydans sp. | reverse complement strand
GGAAAGACAACCTGATTGCGGTGAAGCGGCTTTCGGTCGCTCCTGACCGCCGATTCTCGTCCTCCAGCATGCAACTCAGGGATGCGGACAAGGGGCCGTGGCGGGTCGACGTCACCGATGCAGACGACAATCTCCTCGCAACCTTGCGATTCAGCATAACGGACTGACCGCATGGACTTCTTTCTCCAATCCCTGACCGGCCTGCGCTGGCAGGACATCGTCGACATCTGTCTTAACGGCTACATCCTGTTCAGGCTCTACGTACTGTTCAGGGGAACCAATGTGCTGCGGATGGTCGTCGCCATCGCCATTCTCTGGATTCTGCAGAGGATGGCGACGGCGATGGAGGCCATGGCGGCGAGCGAATCGAATTTTTGCCCGGAGATTTGGCGCGCCAGATGGTGCTGCGTGACGTGCGAGATTTCGTGGCTCAACACCGAGGCCAACTCGGATTCGTTTTGCGCCAACTGGATCAAGCCGGTGTTCACGCCGATAAAACCGCCGGGCAGGGCGAAGGCGTTGATGGCGTTGTCGTTGATGGCAAAAAACTCGAACGGCAACGTGGGCTCGCTGCTGTTGGCGGCCAGCCGGTTGCCGAGGCGGTTCAGGTAATCGACGACCTCGGGATCGTCCATGTAACTCGGGTCGGCGCGGATCTGGAACATGCTCTGTTCGCCGATTTGGCGCTCTTTGAGTGGCGACAGGATTTCCTGTGATTCATCGCCCAGATCGGGCAGTCCGTCGGCGTGGGCATACAGCGGGAGCGCGATTAACGCGCAGAGCAGAAGTTTTTTCATGGCCGATATGATAGCACCGCCCCCAAAAAGTTCCCCCGGCCCGCCCGGTAATTCCCTGCCGCAAGCGGGGCGTTGCACCATCAGAACTTAAATTTTGTACGGGTGTCACAACACCACGGATGCTGGACAGTCCCGCACCTAACCCGCAGAATGGCGACCTTCTAGAATTAGGCTCACACATGGATTCCATCGGTAAATACCAAATCGTCAAAGAATTGGGGAGCGGCGCGACCAGCACGGTCTATCTCGCCATCGACCCGTTCAACAACCAGCAGGTGGCGCTCAAACTGTTCAGCCCCGAGGCGTTGCAGCACACCACCAGCGGCAAGGCATTCCGCAAGCAGTTGGCGATCGAAGCATCGCTCGCGGGCAAGCTGTCGCACCCGCACATCGCCAAGATTCATGACGCGGTGCTGGAAGGCGAAATGAATTACATGGTGATGGAGTTCGTCGAAGGCGACACGCTGGAAAAATACGGAGATGTGGATAACCTGCTCGACTTCGGGCGCATCGCCGAGATCATCTACAAATGCTGCAAGGCGCTGGAATACGCGCAGTATCAGGGAGTCATCCACCGCGACATCAAGCCCGCCAACATTCTCATCAACGGCGAGAGCAACATCAAAATTTCCGATTTCGGCGCGGCCATGGTGGAGAACCAGCAGACCACGCAGGTGAACGGGCTGGGTTCGCCGGCCTATATGTCGCCCGAGCAGATCAAGGAACAACCGCTGACGCACCAGACCGACATCTATTCGCTGGGGGTCACCATGTATCGCCTGCTGACCGGCAAAGTGCCGTTCCAGGCGGCCAACAGTTACAGCATGATTTACCAGATCATGAACATCGAGCCGCCGCCGCCCAGCACCTATCGCCCCGATTTGCCGCCCGCGCTGGATGCCATCGTGATGCGCGCGATGCACAAAGACGTGACGCACCGCTATCAAACCTGGGAACAGTTCTCCAACGAGTTGGTGACGTTCATCAGCGACAGCCTGCCGCAACAGGAAGAAATTTTCGACACGGAAAAATTCGACACCGTGCGCTCGCTGCCGTTTTTCAAAGAGTTCAATGATGTCGAGTTGTGGGAAGTGCTGCGCATCAGCGAGTGGCATAAAGTGCCCAAGGAAGAGCAGGTTCTGCGCGAAGGTGAGACCGGGCAGAAAATCTTCATCATCGCCGACGGCTCGGTGCGCGTGCTCAAGCAGGGGCGCTTGTTGAGCTTGCTGCACCAAGGCGATTGCTTCGGCGAAATGGCGCACCTGTTCGGCAAGGATTCGCTGCGCTCCACCGACGTGATAACCAAGACCGATGTGAAGCTGATCGAGATTGATCCCGATGTGATGGCGCTGGCCTCGGCCAACTGCCGCTTTCAGTTCGGCGAAGCGTTTTCGCGCATCCTGGCGCGGCGGCTGGCGCTGGCCAACACCCGCCTCTCGCACCTGTTGAGCGACAGAGCGGAAGAATAATGAACCAGGATTTGAGCGCCGATGCGGAACTGGATGTGCGGCGACTGGCGTGCCCGCTGCCCATCCTGCGCGCAAATAAATCGCTGTCCGCGATGAGCGCCGGACAAGTGTTGAAAATCGCCGCGACCGACAAAGGTTCGCCCAAAGACTTTGCGGATTTTTGCAGCAAGACCGGCAACGAGTTGTTGTCTTCAACCGAAGTCGCAGGCGAATTCATTTTCCTGATTCGCCGCCGCTGAAACCCAAATTCAAAAACAGAACTGCTCGGGATACCCGCAAGGGGTAGGCCGTGGTTGTAAAGCCGACAAGTCGGCAACAACCACGCACACGCGCGCCAATAGGCGATCTACGTCATGCACTTGATGGATATGCCCGTATTTATTGGCTTGCGGGCAAGGTGGGTATTGAAAATCCGTTTACGCGGTCGTGCTGGCCTTGGCCGGAGCGGCGGCGAACAAGGGAAAAAATTCCTTGTCCGTTTGCAGCATGTGCCGCGCCACCACTTCGCTGGCAAGGAATTCCACCAGCTCGCCCATGGTCACGCCGCCGGCCAGAACGTCGGTGTGCAACTGCAAGGCGCGTTCGATCAATCTGACATGCGCGCGCTTCTGCACATCCAGATCGACGTAATGGTGCGCGGCGAGAATGGCTTCTTCGTCGGCAAAGTGTTTCACCACATGCGCCAGCAATTTTTCCAGCGCGTCGTTGAATACTTCGGGGTGAGCGGTGCGGTTGAACGACGCGTCAATCAGCACATTGGACAGATCGAACAGCCGGTGATGTTCGTTGTCTATGGTCGGCTCGCCGCATTCGTAGGAATCGTGCCAGGTCAGATGCAGGATGGTGGAGCCGGTTTCGGCTTCCCACAAATCGCTGCTGCCGTGCGGGTCCACGATGACGCGGTTGCGGCCGCTGTTCTTGGCCTGATACAGCGCGGCATCGGCGCGCTGAAACCAGACATCGCAGCTTTCGCCGCTCAAATGTTCGGCCACGCCCAGGCTGATGTTGATGTGCCCCACTTGTTCGATGGGATGGTTTTCCACTTTGCCGCGCAAGGTTTCGGCCAGTCCGGTGGCCGCGCGGTACGAAGTGGAAGGGGCGATCAGTACGAACTCTTCGCCGCCCCAGCGGAACAACATGTCCGAACTGCGAATGTTTTTCCAGACGATTTTCACCAGCTCGCGCAGCGCCACGTCGCCGATGGCGTGACCGTAAGTGTCGTTGACGTGTTTGAAATGGTCAATGTCGAAAAAGATGATAGACACCGGCTGTTTGTAGCGCACGCTGCGGCTGAGTTCGGCGCTGATGGTCTTGTCGAAATGTGTGCGGTTCCAGGCTCCGGTCAGACGGTCGGTCGAGCTGAGTTTTTCCAGTTCGGCGAGACGCAGATGCAACTCGGCCAGTTCGGCGAAATGGCTGGACTCGTCGGACATTTCCAGGATCAGCACGACGAAACTTTCCACCTTGATGGCGCGTGCGCGCAGCGTGATATTGGCCCCGTCGCGCTTGGTCAGCGATACCGTTTGACCGTTCGTGTCCGGGCGGCGCAGCACCGCTTGCACGGCCTCCGTCTGGAGCACGGAGACATCGAAAATGTCGGAGAAAAGCTGGTTGAGCAGCTTGATCGAACCTACGCTATCCAGAATAACCAGCGGCAGCGGAAAGTGTGAGAACAGCTTGTTGATGTGCGCTTCAGAAAACCACGAAACTTCGTTATCCATCATTTTCTCCCCTAGCCACAATCATATTTTTGATTGGAGAGCATGCAGCGAGCCATCCAGATTAGTAATCCTACCAGCAGGCGGATTATCTGGGTATCGAAACATGCAAATTCTACTTGCGGATAGTTTTTGCAATAATTGGCGCTTGATGACGGCGAGTTTAAGGAAATAGTTGCGCGTAATTGCAGGTCTGGGTGCGACTGAGACGCGCACCGCGTTCTAACGGACAATCCGGGTTCAATGCAGCCAGCCGCCCGCGCGCAGGATGCCGATCACACCGACCAGCACCCAGAACACATTGAGCATGGTGTAGGCGGAATCCTTCTTCAGAATCGCGCACCATGACAGCATCACCGCGTCTATGGTATTGAAAGCCCAAACAAACATAAACGGGCTGGCGGGCCCCATCCAGCTCACCAGCGAAAAACTGAAAATGCGCATCAGCACGCCGGTCATCTCGATGTGCTTGATGTATTGCAAAACGAAGCGGTTGGCGCGGGAGATGGGCATGTCAGGTTGAAATTTCGCGTAGTTGTTGGTCGAGTTGTTGCAGACGCTGCGGCGTGCCGACATCGATCCAGAGGCCGCGATGATGTTCGCCGCCGACTTTGCCCAAAGCAATTTGCTCGCGCAACAACGGCGCGAGCGGCGCTTTGCTGCCGCGCGGAATAGCGGCGAATAGCGAGGACTGGTAGAGGCCGATGCCGGAGAAAGTCAGTTGCAAGTCGCCAGTCGCTAGTCGTGAATCGTTAGTTGGAAGAACGCGTCCGGCTTTGAGAAAGAAATCGCCGTGCGGGTGATGTTCGGGGTTATCAACCAACACTAAATGCGCGGAGTCCTGATTGCGCTGCATTTGCGCGGCGAGCTCGGGCAGGCGCGCAAAATCGTAATCGCAAAAGGTATCGCCATTGACCACGACAAAAATGTCGTCGCCCAACAGTGGCAATGCATTGGCGATGCCGCCCGCCGTTTCTAGCGCTGTTTCCTCGGGCGAGTAGTGAATGGAAGCACCGTACTGGCTGCCGTCGCCCAGCGTCTGTTCGATCTGCGCGCCGAGGTGGGCGTGGTTGATAACGAGTTCGGTAATACCCGCGCGTACCAGCCGCTCGATATGCCACACGATCAGCGGCTTGCCGCCCGCTTGCAGCAAAGGTTTGGGCGTGTGGTCGGTGAGCGGACGCATACGTTCGCCGCGTCCGGCGGCGAGGATCATCACCCGCATTTAGACTTGTCCTTCGGGCGCTTGCGTTGCGCGAAGCTCGAATTCATCCAACAGATTGAGCAACGGCTTGAGGTCGATATAACGTTCGCAGGCGCGACGCAAATAGTCCATCACCAGCGGCATGTCCTTGAGGTAGCCGTCCTTGCCGTCGCGGTGATACAGCCGCGCAAAAATGCCCAGCACTTTGATGTGGCGTTGCACGCCCATCAGCTCGTAGTCGCGGTAGAAATCGCCGAAATCCTGACGCACCGGCAGCCCGGCCTGACGCGCTTTTTCCCAGTAACGGATGAGCCAGTCCATGATTTCTTCCTCTTCCCAGCGGATATAAGCATCCTTGAACAACGAGGCGAGGTCGTAAGTGATAGCGCCATAAACGGCATCCTGAAAATCGAGAATGCCGGGATTTGGCTCGGTCACCATCAGATTGCGCGAGTGGTAATCGCGGTGAACATACACGCAGGGCTGGGCGAGGTTGTTGGCGAGAATGCGCACAAAGACTTCTTCCAGTTTGGCCTGTTGTTTGGCGCTGAGCGTGATGCCCAGATGTTTGGCGATGTACCACTCGGGGAACAGGTTCAGTTCGCGCCGCAGCAGCGCTTCGTCGTAAGGCGGCAGTTCATCCGGCTTCGAGGCAAGCTGGATTTTGATGAGCGCGTCGGTGGCCGCGCCATACAATTGGGTCGTAGTGGTTTTATTCAGCGCTTGCAAATAAGTGGTGTTGCCGAGGTCGGACAGCAGCAAAAAACCTTGTTCCAAGTCTTGTGCGTAAACGTGCGGCACATGTGTGCCCGCTGCCTCGAACAACTTGCCGATATGCAAAAAAGGTTGGCAGTTTTCCAGTTGCGGCGGGGCATCCATCACCACTTTGGTTGAGCCGTCGGCAAAGGTGGCGCGGAAGTAGCGGCGGAAGCTGGCATCGGCGGAAGCGGGGGCGAGGGTGAAGGTTTCGTTCGGATACAGGCCGGAAAGCCAAGTGGAAAGCTGTTGTTGACGTTGCATCGGTTTGCCTTAATAGTGTTTTTGTGCGATTTTAGCATCTTAATTTAACCGAACCTCCCATGCTTTTCCGTCCGCGTTTCATCGCATTTTTCCTTCTTTTCGCGCTGCCCTCCCTCGGTCATGCCGAGGAGGAGGTGTTGCCGTTGAAGCTGGATCGCACCTTCAAAAAACTTCCCGCCAACGACCAACTGCCGGTGGCATTTATCAGCGCGCAACGGGTGGAAGCCAGGCAGGACGGGCAACTTGAGGCGGAGGGGGCGGTCGAGTTGAGGCAGGACGACCAGATCATCAGCGCCGATCATTTGCGTTACGACCAGAACAGCAAAGATGTGCTGGCCGATGGTGGCGTGACGGTCGAGCAGAGCGGTTCTTTCGTGCGCGGACAGTCGCTGGCCATCAATCTGAATAGCCGTCAGGGCGTGATGCCGCTGCCCGAATACCAGTTTGAGGAGCACAACTCGCGCGGCAACGCGGGTTCGGTGCGCCTGGCGGGCAACAAGTTTTTTGTTTTCGAGCAGGCGAGCTACACCACCTGTCCGGCAGGCAACGACGATTGGTTGCTGAAAATGAACCGCCTCGAAATCGACCGCGTGGCACAGGTCGGCACGGCTTATCACACCATGATCGAGTTCAAGGGCGTGCCGCTGCTTTACACGCCGTGGATGGACTTTCCGCTGAACGACGGCAACCGTTCCGGTTTTTTGAGCCCGACTCCCGGCAGCACCAACTCGGGCGGCGCGGAAATCACCATCCCCTACTACTGGAGCATTTCACCCGATCTGGACGCGACTCTCGCGCCGCGTTTGATTTCCAAACGCGGCACGCAGTTCAACAACGAGGTGCGCTACCTCCAGCCAAACTATGGTGGCGAGGTACATCTGGATACGTTGCCCAATGATCGCGTGAGCGGGAAAGACCGGGCGCGCTACGCGTGGAAACATGCCCAGAATCTGGGTAACGGCTTCGCTGCGGCATTCGATGCCAACCATGTGACGGACGACGATTATTTCCGCGATTTGTCCGATTCTGTGACCAGCACTTCGCAGACCAACTTGCTGCGCGAAGGTGTGCTCACTTATTCGGGCGACGGATGGAACGCCTCGGCGCGGGCGCAGCGCTACCAGACTTTGCAAGACCCGCTGTCGCCGGTCACGGTCCCCTACCGCCGCCAGCCGCAACTCAACCTGAACGCGCAGCAGTCGCTGGCGGACGGTACGCTGGCGCTCGGCAGCGAGTACGTGGATTTCCGCCATCCCACGCAAGTCAACGGCCAGCGTCTGGTGCTGTATCCCTCGCTCAGCTATCCGCTGCTGAACGCGCCCGGCTATTTTCTGACTCCCAAGTTCGGCGTGCATTACACCAACTATGTGCTGGATGGCAACAATTCGACCAACCTGCCGAACAGCTCGCGCAGCGTGCCGATTTTCAGCCTGGACGGCGGGCTGGTGTTCGAGCGCAACGATTCGTTCCTCGGCAACGGCTATATGCAGACGCTGGAGCCGCGCGCTTATTACGTGCGTATCCCGTACCGCGACCAAAGCCAGATTGCCAACTTTGACACCGCGCAAGCGCCGTTCAGCTTCAGCCAGATGTTCACCGAAAACCGTTTTCTCGGCAGCGACCGCGTGGGTGATGCCGACATGCTGACGCTGGCGCTGACTTCGCGCGTCATCGACGATGAGGATGGCACGGAACGCTTGCGCGTGGGGGTGGCGGAACGTTTCAGTTTCAAAGCGCCACAAGTGAATCTGGTGGCACCGACCGAAAGCAACAGCCGCTCCGATATTCTGTTGACCGTGGGCGGCAGAATGACGCGCGCCTGGCGGCTGGACAGCCTGGTGCAATACAACCCGAATCTGGTTCACACCGAATCCTACAGCGCGGCGGCGCGCTACAACCCGGCACCGGGCAAGCTGCTCAACCTGGGCTACCGCTTCACGCGCAACACCTTGCGCCAGATGGATGTTTCCGCGCAATTGCCGGTTTCCGGGCGCTGGCACGCGGTGGGGCGTATCAATTATTCGTTGCAGGACAGCCGCATTTTGGATGCGCTGGGCGGGCTTGAGTATAATGAGGCATGCTGGACGACGCGGTTGGTGGCGCAGAGTTTTGCCACCGCCACTCAGGAAAGAACCACCGGAATATTCATCCAACTGGAACTGAACGACTTGGTGAGCATCGGCTCCGACCCGCTGACCGCCTTGCGCACCAGCGTCTCCGGTTACACTAAATTAAACACCCTGCCCGCTGAACGTCCCGTTCAGGGCTTGGAATAATCTGGAAATAATATGCTTAAAAAATTGCTCTGCTCCCTGTTGCTGTGCTGCTTGTCGTTTGCCGCTCTGGCGGCGGAGCCGGTGTTGCTGGACCGCGTTCTGGTCGTGGTGGGCGACGATGTCATCACCCGGCTGGAACTCAAACAGCGCATGGCCACCGTGGTGAAACAACTGCAAAAACAAAACATCCAGTTGCCGGAAAACGCCGTGCTGGAAAAACAAGTGCTGGAGCGCATGATTACCGAACTGCTGCAAAGACAGTTCGCCAAGGAAAGCGGCTTGCGTGTGGATGATGTCCAACTGGATAAAGCGCTGGGGCGCATCGCGCAACAAAACGGGTTTGCCACGGTGGCTGCGTTCCGCACCAAGCTGGAAAAAGACGGGGTCGAATTCGGCAAATTCCGCGAGGAAGTTCGCGGCGAAATCGTGTCGGTGCGCCTGCGCGAACGCGAAGTGGATAGCAAGCTGATTATCAGCGAAAACGATGTCGATAACTATCTGAGCAACCAGGAGCGCCAGCAAGGCCACGGCGAGGAGTTGCAACT
>JAGVNQ010000113.1 GCA_020053195.1 Sideroxydans sp. | reverse complement strand
GGAGGCGCGGAGAATAGGGGCTTACAAACAGTTTGTTTTTCTCTGCGTCTCCGCGCCTCCGCGTGAAATTCTGTTTGGTATCGGCTCATTTACATAGGTTAATGGTGCGGCAACGTCCGTGCCACTACCCAAGCACTCACTTCACGCGCTCCGGCTTTCTTCAATGCGCGCGCCAACTCCCCGATCGAAGCCCCGCTGGTCATCACGTCATCCACGATGGCGATGTGTTTGCCGCGCACAGCGTCAGCAAGCAAAACTTGAAACGCGCCGCGAATATTTTTGTCGCGTTCTTTCCATGGCAGCGACGATTGCGGCGGCGTGTCGCGCACGCGTTGGCAGGCGGCGGATAGCAGCGGAATGCCCAGTTCTTTTGCCAGACGCGCCGCCAGCAGTTGCGATTGGTTGAAGCCGCGTGTGCGCAAGCGTTGTGGGTGCAGCGGCATGGCGATCAGGCAATCCGGGTGTGCGGAAACTTTCTGCGCCAGTTCATCGGCGAGAAAATTTGCCAGGATCAACTTCTCGTGGAATTTGAGCGCTTTGATGAGCGGACTGACTGGAAAGTTGTAGCTGAAAGCGGCCAGCGTGCGTTCGAAGGCTGGCGGTTTTTTCAGGCACTTGCCGCAGGTTTCACTATTCAGCGTAGGCAGGGCGCACACCGGGCACAGCCCGCCAGGCAGGCGCGGCAAATCGGCGTGACAGGCTTTGCAGCACAAGCCGTTACGGCTCATTGCACCGCACAACAGACAAGGTTGCGCGGGCAGGAGTCGCCCGATTCCTGAGCGGATGTTTAAAATTCCCTGTGAGAAAATTGACAAGCCAACACCTCTTACCGGAAGATGCACGCCTTTCAATTTACCGCCTTTGTGCCCACTAGCAAACATGAACCTTGAAACTTCCGCAAAAGTCTGGAGCGTGGACGAGATCGAATCCCTGTTCAAACTGCCGTTCAACGACTTGATCTTCCACGCGCAGCAAGTGACGCGCCAGCATTTCGACCCGAACGCGGTGCAGCTTTCCACCTTGCTGTCGATCAAGACTGGCGGCTGTTCCGAAGACTGCGGCTATTGCACGCAATCGTCGTTCCACGCGGGCGTGGAGAACAAAAAAATGCTGGAAGTGGGCGAAGTGGTGAAAGCCGCCCAAGCCGCCAAAGACGCGGGCGCGGGACGTTTCTGCATGGGCGCGGCGTGGCGCGAACCGTCGGCAGAAGACATGAGCGCCGTGGTGGAAATGGTCAAGGAGGTGCGCGCGCTGGGCATGGAAACCTGCGCCACGCTGGGCATGTTGAACGACGAGCAGACCGAACAATTGCGCGTCGCCGGGCTGGATTATTACAACCACAACCTGGACACCGCGCCGGAGTTTTACGGCAACATCATCAGCACGCGCGACTATCAGGATCGCTTGGACACGCTGGAGCGCGTGCGCAAAGCGGGCATGCATGTGTGTAGCGGCGGCATTGTCGGCATGGGCGAAAATCTGACGCAACGCGCCGGACTGATTGCGCAATTGGCCAACATGAATCCCTATCCCGAAAGTGTGCCGATCAACAATCTGGTCAAGGTCGAAGGCACGCCGCTGGCCGACGCGGAAGACATAGACCCGCTGGACTTCGTGCGCACCATCGCCGTGGCGCGCCTTACCATGCCGCGCGCTTATGTGCGCCTGTCCGCCGGGCGGCAGCAGATGAGCGACGCGGTACAGGCGCTGTGTTTCCTCGCCGGAGCCAACTCGATTTTCTACGGCGACCAATTGCTGACTACCGGCAACCCGGAAGTTGAGCGCGACCGCGCGTTGATGGATAAACTGGGCATGTATCCGCTGGCGGATAAATGTCCGGCGATGGCGGGCGAATAATCGCAACATCGCCGCAAGCCAATGAATACAGTCATCTTCGTGAGGTACATAACGTAGATGCCCTATTCATGCGCTTCTTCACGAGGTTGTCTGTTTAAAATCGTAAAAACCATTAACCACAGAGGCACAGAGACACAGAGGGGGCACAGAGGGAACCGTTTTTGATTTGCTCTGTGTCTCTGTGTCTCTGTGGTGAGATTTGCCTTTTACCCAATTACAAACCGAACTCGATCAACGTTCAGCGCAAGGCTTGCTGCGCAGCCGGCGCACGCTGACCAGTCCGCAGACAACACATTGTCTGGTGGACGGCAGACTCTATCTGGCGTTTTGCAGCAACGACTACCTCGGCCTCGCCAACCATCCGTTGTTGGTCGAAGCATTACAACAAGGCGCTGCGCAATGGGGTGTGGGCGCGGGCGCGGCGCATCTGGTGAACGGTCACTTCGCGCCGCATCATCAACTCGAACAACAGCTCGCCGCCTTCGTCGGCAAACCTGCCGCCCTGCTTTTTTCTACCGGCTACATGGCCAACCTCGGCGCAGTGCAAGCGCTGGTGGGCAAGGGCGACACGGTGTTCGCCGACAAACTCAATCATGCTTCGCTTAACGATGCCATGTTGTTGTCGCGCGCCGCAACCAAGCGCTACCGCCACGGCGACATGGCACAACTGGCAACGTTGCTGCAACAGACTACGAGTGGGCGCAAGCTCGTCATTACCGACGCAGTGTTCAGCATGGACGGCGATGTCGCGCCGCTGCGTGAATTGTTGGCGTTGTGCGAACAGCATGATGCGTGGCTGTATGTTGATGACGCGCACGGCTTCGGCGTGTTGGGTGAGCATGGGCGCGGCTCGTTGGCGCATTTCGGCATTGCTTCCGAGCGCCTCATTTACATGGCGACACTCGGCAAAGCCGCAGGCGTATCCGGCGCATTCGTTGCGGCGGAGCAAGTGGTGATTGATACGCTCATCAACCACGCGCACAGCTACGTCTATACCACCGCTTCACCGCCCGCTTTATCCGTGGCGTTGTCGCAAAGTCTGCAACTGATAGAGCAGGGAGAAGATTTGCGCGAACATTTGCATCAACTCATCAAGCAATTGCGCGCGGGCTTGTCCGGCCTGCCGTGGCAACTGATGCCGTCGCACACCGCGATCCAGCCGCTGTTGATCGGCGACAACCAGGCCGCATTGCAACT
>JAGVNQ010000226.1 GCA_020053195.1 Sideroxydans sp. | reverse complement strand
CTGTGATGGGTGGCTTTCGTGTCGTAACAAAAGCTTACCATTCAGAAGTGTTCAGCCCTCTGTTTTTAGGGGTGTTTTGGCTTAACCGAGTGCCATGAAGGGCGGACACAATGTTCCTCCAGATGTTATCCGTCGCCGTTATGCGCACGGCATTGCCAATTTTGAGCGTTACAAGCTGCTGGTGGATGGCTGGCAGCTATACGACAATTCCGACACGCCCGCTGTTTTGATTGAGGAAGGACAGAACAAATGAAATCAGTCGCTGTTTCGCATTTGAATGACGCTGACTTGCAAAAAGTTCCGCAAGCCCTGATGCGCGCCGCCGAGAAAGCGCGTCAACTAGCCGAACAAACCGGCACTCCTTTTGTGGTACGTAAATCCGCCAAGCCAACTGTGGCTGTTAAACAGAAGTAGTCCATCTCTTCGTTTTGTTGTGGCCAACAAAACGATCAGGCTTTATGCCCCCATTTTGTTGGCGTTAACAAAATGGTGTCGAGAGAAAAATATTCCGACCCAGCTTTGTTTCACTCACATCCAGAGACCATCATCAAGTAATAGCGAATCGATTGGTTGTTCTAACAACCCAACATTTCCAGCAACGCAATAAGGCATTTTCAATATGCCATCCCCTGAAGATGCCCGCCAATAGGCGTTCTTCATGCATCGTATGATGTAGAACGCCTATTGACGGGCGTTTCCGCGAGGTTCTGTTTTGAAAATTGTAAAATAACGTTGGAACTATGGGGGGTACGCCATCAGCGATAGCGTCTATAGGGTATTTCTATAAATTCGTCACACTGGCGAAGGCCGGTGTCCAGTTAATAAAACAGACAGTGCAGCGCACTGACAAAAAGCATTTTGATTAAAGCGCTGGATTCCGGCCTGCGCCGGAATGACGGAATTTGAATTTATAGAGATGCCCTACACGTGATTGCGTGATCCCCAGTCATTTTCGGCTGGAGAAGCATTTTCTTTGGTATCTGGTTTGTTCATTGTTGCTTTGAATCGGGTGGGGGTTAAATAACGCGCTTCGCTCATGTATTCGCTATGATTGCATCGCGTTGTAGGTCGGGTTTCAACCCGACAAGTCGGGCTAAAGCCCGACCTACGGTCTAATGAACAATCCGGGTTTATTCGACGTTGGCTTGCAGTCCGAGAATTACCAGGAGGGCTTTCGCGATGAAACACAATTTCTTGCAGTTCATGGCTGTTCGTTTATTCCGTTGTATGAGTTGCGTAGCACTGTTGTCCGTTGCCTTGCAGGCGCAAGCGGGCATGGCAACGCTTTCCTATACAGATCAGACGCTGACTGTGGACGGCACGAGCAGGACGGCGCGTGTTCCCAATGGTTATCGGCTGGAATGGCTAGGTGCAATGAAAGAGCCGCGCATGCTGACCTTTGCGGCCAACGGCGATCTGTTCGCCGGTTCCAGATCGGGCAAGGTGTATCGCTTGCCGCCGCCCTATACCAAAGCGGAGGTGCTGGTGGATACGGGGGATTATCCGCACAGCGTGGCTTTCCGTCCGGGCGAGATATTGATCGCGAAGACGGACGGCGTGTATCGCGCGCCGTATCAACCGGGGCAAGTCGGCATTGCGCGGGATGCGGTGACTTTGCTGGCTGCCTTGCCCGGTGGCGGCGGGCATAACAGCCGCACCATGGGGGTGGGGCCGGATGGGCGGGTGTATGTGAGCTTGGGTATCCAGCGCAATTGCAGCGACCAGTATCTGGGGGCGGGTTATTCGTTCGATGATCAACGCGGCGGGGTGTTGGTTCTGCGTGAGCGCAGTGGCAAGGCGAGCTGGGAACCGTTTGCCTCGGGGCTGCGAAATCCGGTGGGATTCGACTGGCAGCCGAAGACCGGTGTGATGTTTGCCAACAACAATGGGCCGGATCATTTGGGCTACGACCAGCCGCCGGAATATTTCAGCAAACTCACTGCGGGCTCTTTTCACGGGATGCCGTGGTTTCAGTTCGACGGCAAGCGGGTGAATCGCGATGATTGCGTATCGAGCAAACCGCCTCGTCCCGTCGCCGATGTATCAATCCCGGCTGCGCTCTTCCCTTCGCGCAACGCGCCGCTGGGCATGGCGTTTGTGCCCGGGAACGCGATGGATGCGCAACTGGAATTTGATGCCGTGGTCGCGCTGCATGGCTCGTGGGGCACGAAGCCCGGCGGCGGATTCTTCGGCCGCGATGCCACTCGCCGCGTGCCAAAGCTGGTGGCGGTGCGCTTCCTTGGTGACAAGGCGATGCGTGTGGACGATCTGATAACCGGCTTTCAATTACCCGACGGCAAACGCTGGGCACGCCCGGCAGGCGTGGCCTTCGGGCCGGATGGCGCGCTGTATTTCAGCAGCGACAGCGATGCAGAGGGGCTATTCAGGTTGAAGCGGGTGCGGATTTCAAAGTAGATCCGCGTCGCCTGTGGCGCATGTTGCTGGTCAACGGTTACCGCGAAATATCTGTTGCCAGCGAACACGCCGTTGCCGTGAATGATCTTCTCCTTTTGCACAAAGATCCGTTTGATCGCATCCTCGTGGCGCTGGCACGCGTTATCCAAGTGTTGTCCCAATTGCGTGGGAATTTGTTGATCAACTGGATTCCGGCCTGCGCCGGAATGACGGTATTTTTTCTAATGAACTATCCGGGTTAAACAGCGCGCTTCGCTCATGTATTCGCTATGATTGCATCATGATGATTTATGGCTGTTGTGGTGTGTGGCAAGACTCGCAGTTCGGTGTTAACCGGTTCAACTCTATATTGGGAGGATGCTCATGTTTTCACCTATTACCATTCCCTTCGGGGCGAAGATGCTTTTCAATACGGTGGTGGTCAGACCCGATGTGTCATTCGATGATGTTGAGTTGGTGCTGGCAGAGATGTGCAATACCGTGAAGGCTACCTACGGCGGAGACAAAGGCGGGTTCATCGCGGGACAGGTCTTCGAGTTCTCCGGTTTTATTTCGGACGAGGGTTCGTTGAGCGCCGATAAGTCAGCGGAAAAGCATATTGCGATTGTCACTTACTGGAAGTCTTTTGAGCAGCATGAGAAGTCCCATGCCGACGCGGTGTTCAAGGTGAAGTTCTCGGCCTTGGGCAGGCTGTGCGCGGAAAGTAAGGAGTTTGGCTACAACATGCTTTGGCAAGGCGAGTTGGAGTAAAGGCCTCCTCTATAAATCCAAATTTCGTCGCAATACTGCGTTGCTTAGAACTTTGAATTTTTCGAGGCGGCCTAAATAAGGAGCCAGCATTGAAATAGTTTTCCAAAGGAGTAGAAGCTGGAAACAATATCGATGCTTTACAATTTATCCCGGGCGTTGAACAAATGGAACTCAGAATCACACCTGCCGACATCTTTCCCTGGAATGAAAATTTCCAGACGGGCATTTCTGTTATTGACGAACAGCATCGCAAGTTGGTCGAGCTGTTGAACAAACTCGCCAGCCATCTGGCTTATGGTGTGGATAAGCCTGAACTGAATTCGATTTTCGATGAGCTGACCGACTATGCCCAGTATCACTTCAAGACCGAAGAAGGCGTTTGGAAAAAGTACCTGCCAACGGATGAACTATCGGTCGAGCATGCGCTAACGCATCAAACTTTTGTGACTGAAGTGTTGCACCTGCGGGGCAAGCAGGATGCTTTGGCCACCGAGGAGGTGATCGAAGAGATCGTGATATTTCTGACGCACTGGTTGGCCTTTCATATTCTTGAGGCGGACAAGCACTTGTCGAAGATTGTTCTGGCTGTGCAAAAGGGGTTGACGCTGCCCGAGGCAAAGGCCAAGGCGAGCACGGAGATGAGCGGTGCGTTGCGCGTGCTGATCGAGACGATTCTCAGCATGTACGACACTTTGTCCACGCGCACTCTGCAACTCATGCGCGAAGTGGCAGAGCGCCAGCGCGCCGAGGAAAGATTGCGCCTGACCAGGAAAGTCATCGACAGCACGCTGGAAGCGATATTCATCACCGATGCGAAGGGGATCGTCGTCGATACCAATCCTTCGTTTTGCCTTGACGTGCAACTGGAGCATGAGCAGGCCGTCGGGCAGGATATCCGGCAACTGAAACCGGGATTGTTCAGCCAGAATAAATCCGATGAAATTTGGCGGGCTGCGACCGAAAGCGGCCATTGGGCGGGCGAAACCGTCGGGCGTGATGCCAGCGGGGAAATTGAAGGAGCCTGGATGGCGTTTTCTTCGGTCAAGGATAACCAGGGTGTCATCACGCATTACGTAGGGGTGGTGTCGTCCATCACACATTTGGTGAAACGTCAGCAGACGCTGGAAGTGGAGGCGAATCACGATGCGTTGACCGGGTTGCCCAATCGGCGGCTGTTGCAGGATAGATTTGCGCAGGCGGTTACGCGCAGCAATCGGGCAAGCCGCGTGCTGGCGGTGTGCTACATCGATCTGGATGGTTTCAAGCAAATCAATGATTCGCTCGGACACGATGCGGGTGACGATGTGTTGCGCATCATGGCCGGACGCTTGAGCAAAGTGCTGCGCGGCGAGGATACGGTGGTGCGTTTGGGAGGCGACGAATTCGTTTTGCTGCTGGGTGATCTGGAGAGCGAAGAAAGTGCCGCGCAATTGCTGAGCAGACTGCTGAAAGATGCCGCCCTGCCGATGTTGATCCACGGCAAGCAGGTCGAAGTCAGTGCCAGTATGGGCGTAACTTTCTATCCGCGAGATCATGGCACGCTGGAGCAAATGCTGGCTCATGCCGACGAAGCGATGCTGGCGGCAAAACGAGAAGGCAAGTCGCGTTGTAACTTCTATAAATAAACTGCTGAATAGTTCGCGTAATATGGAAATCATGAGCTTATCGGTACATAACAAGCGCATGGTCATCATCGAAAATATTCGCTAGGTTTTTCTAAATCATAGGGGCAAGCTCAGCATGGAGTTGACCGAACTCGGTTTGGATAGCGGGCTTGAGGAACAGGCCAGCCAGCAATGTGGAGTAGGCCAGCGCCTGGCACGGGTGACTGCCGTTGATCGTGGGCGCTATGTCGTGCGCGATGAGCAGGGCGAAGTGCCTGCCGGGCTGACGGGCAAGTTTCTTTTCACCGCCGCATCCTCTGTTGACATGCCTTGTGTGGGCGATTGGGTGTGCGTGCAGTATCACGATGCGGATTCGTTTGCGAACATCCACGATGTCGTTCCCAGACGGTCTTTCTTGCGGCGCAAATCTCCCGGCAAAAATATAGATTTCCAAATGATCGCGGCGAATATCGACGTGGCGTTCATCGTGCAGTCCTGCCATTTTGATTTCAATGTGCGCAGGCTGGAGCGTTATCTGGTGATGGTCAACGAGGGGCATATTGAGCCGGTGCTGCTGCTGACCAAGACGGATTTGGTGAGCGCGGCAGAACTGGAACGTATGTTCGCCAACATCCGCGCGGCGGGCATCACGGCGCGCATCATCACGCTCAGCAACCAGACGGGCGAGGGCGTGGCTGAGGTAAAGGCACTGGTGATGCCGGGCAAAACTTATTGCCTACTCGGGTCTTCTGGGGTGGGCAAGACGACTCTCATCAATCATCTGTTAGGCCATGAAGAGCTGGAGACGCGGGCAGTCAGCGGCACGGGCGAGGGCAGGCACACCACCACGCGCCGCCACTTGCTTGTGCTCGACAACGGCGGCTTGCTGATCGATATGCCGGGCATGCGCGAGCTGGGTATTTTGAGCACGGGCGAAGGGCTGGACGACAGCTTCGCCGAGATCAAGACGCTCACCGCCAGTTGCCGTTTCGCCGATTGCACTCACACTAACGAACCGGGCTGCGCGATCCGCAAGGCTATAGAAAACGGCGAGCTGAACCCGGCGCATTTTCAGAGTTATCTCAAGCTCAAAGCGGAATCCGATTTCAACGAGATGTCGTATCTGGATAAACGCAAAAAGGACAAGGCGTTTGGGAAGATGGTGAAGTCGGTGTTGAAGGGGAAGGGGTAGTGAGGCAATTGAACACAAAAAATCCATTAGCTATCACATCCCCTCCCCCTTGCAGGGGGAGGGCTAGGGTGGGGGTAGAAACGTGACGGTTTCACCACTCTACCCCCATCCCAACCTTCCCCCTGCAAGGGGGAAGGAGCGGGTTCGGCTCTTAATGAACAATCCAGGTTCAAGTGAGGAATGAAAATATGAAAGCCATCGTATATTTCGAGTACGGCTCACCGGATGTTCTACAACTCAGGGAGGTAGAAAAACCTGTCCCTGCGGATGATGAAGTCTTGATTAAAGTGCACGCGGCAGAGGCAACGAAGTCTGACTGCGAGATGCGCTGTTCCAAATTTGCGGTGAAGTGGTTCTGGTTGCCGATGCGAATTGCAATGGGGATCAGCAAGCCGAAGAAACAAATATTGGGCGGATATTTTGCCGGTGAGATCGAATCTGTCGGCAAAGACGTTTCCAAATTCAAGATTGGTGATCAGGTCTTAGGGGCTGCCCAACTCAGGCTGGGCGGATATGGCGAATACTTATGTCTGCCGGACAACTACACGATTGTGCTGAAGCCAAACAACATGAGCTTTGCAGAGGCGGCAGCGCTGCCTTTTGGCGGGCTTAATGCGCTGCACTTTATGAGACGAGCGAATATCCGAAGCGGGGAGAAGGTTTTGGTCAACGGGGCAGGCGGAAGCATAGGCATCTATGCCGTGCAGATCGCCAAGGCAATGGGGGCCGAGGTGACGGTTGTGGACAGCGCCATCAAGGAAGAAATGTTGCGCCGCATCGGTGCTGATTATTTCTTCGACTACAGCAAAGAGAATTTCGCAAAAAGCGGCCAGAAATACGACGTGATTTTTAACATGGTTGCCAATAGTTCATTTTGCGAATGCGTCCAAGCACTCAATCCCGGCGGGCGCTACCTGATGGGGAATCCGCGTTTATCCGACATGCTGCGGTCTGTGCTGACTTCCAGATTTACCGATAAGGCAGCGTATTTTGCTTTTGCCGGAGAAAAGGAGGAAGAACTACTCGCGCTCAAGCAGATGATAGTGGATGGCAAAATTAAATCATGCGTCGATAAAATCTATCCGATGGAACAAGCTGCTGAAGCTCATCGAAGAGTGGAGACTGAGCAAAGATTGGGAATAGTCGTCATCTCCATGGGAGTGGAATAATAATCAAAAAGCCTTTCGACAATCTCAGGGCAAACGGGTTTAATCCGTGCTAATGGATTCAGCTTCGCAACAAACCAACTCCCGATCCGCAAACATGGGCGATCTTGCTTTCCGCTGTGCCGTTGCCGACGATGCGGATGCTATCGTCGCACTGGTCAATTCCGCCTATCGCGGCGATTCCAGCCGCGCGGGATGGACGACCGAGGCGGATATTCTGGGCGGGCAGCGCACCGATGTGCAGGAGATCGCGCAGCTGATAGCGCAAGACGGCACGGTGCTGCGCATGTGTTTGCGCGGCGGGGAGATCATCGGTTCGATGCAACTGGAACGGGTGGATGCGACAACGGCGTACATGGGCATGCTGGTGATCCGTCCGCTGTTGCAGGGGCAGGGATTGGGGCGTTGCCTGATGGATGAGGCGGAGCGCTTTGCCCGTGAAGAATGGGGCGCGACGCGCATGCGCATGCAGGTGATTACCTTGCGGCAAGAGCTGATTGCCTATTATCTGCGGCGCGGTTACCGGCGCACCGGCGAGATCATGCCATTCCCCGCCGACGATCCGCGATTCGGCTTGCCCAAGGTGGCGGGGCTGGCGTTTGAAGTGATGGAAAAATTGCTACGTTGATGGGGGCGAAGTTTTAAAAATGTCCGCCGCTTTATTGGAAAAATACGGGACGATATGAGAGCAGGTATTGGCTGTGTTGGGGTTCTGGTCGGCATGTTGTGGGCGGCGGATATTGCGGCGGCGCAGGAAAATGATTCGAGCCGGAGTCCTTCAAATGCGCAGGGTGCAGATACCAGCGAGCTGTATAAATTCGAGAAGAGCGTTCAGCCTTCGCCGCCGGAAAACAGGCAGAGCGAGCATCACGCGAACCGCTCGCATAATAACGAGCATGACGACGGATTCGGCAGCGAGTTGGGGGCGAGTTTTGCGCAAGCCATGATGGAATTGACCATGAACATGTTTGCGGCAGGGGGCGTATCTTCGCTGCAACGCCTCGATCACGGCGCGGGCGAAGCGCTGCATCGCAATGAAGGTGAACCGATGATTCCCTTTGCGCGCTACGACTTCGCCTATCAGCATGTGTCCTCCGACATCACCGCACACGTCAACCGCTTCGAAGGCGGCTACGGCCCGGCAGCGTTGCTGTTGGAAGATTACACTTTTAACGAAAGCTCGCCGTCCGCCACGCTCAACGTCCAACGGCAAATGGTTTTGTACCGCATGTCCGTCGGCCAGCACGAAGTCGATCTCGGGCTGGGACAATCGACCATTGCCGGCATGCAACGCACCTCGATCAGCGCCGTATCCGTGCGTGTCAGATTCATGCTGGGCGAAAATATTTCGATAGATGTTCATCCTGTTTGGGGTGACGGGATGGACGATTACGAATTGGCATTGCACTACGGGATGCAATACGGGGCGCTGAAGATTGGTTGCCGTAGCCTGAACACTCCCGGCGCTTCGCTGAGCGGCCCTTTTGCGGGTTTTGCCTTGTACTACTGATTTGCTAATTGCCTTTCCTCGACGCTGTGGCGGCAGCCCATATACAATGAAACGGTAAACGTTTCTTTCTGGAAAAAATTCAATGAAGTTGCCCGCTTTCCCCTGGAACAGATTTAATTTCAATTTCAAATCTTTTGCTATAGCGGCAGGCTTGATTGCGCTGCTACTGTTGTTGGCGTTGTCCGGGTATGTTTATTATCTCGATGTCACTATCCGCGAAGCTTTCGACGGTCGCAAATTCGCATTACCTGCGCGCGTATATGGCCGTTCGCTGGAGTTGTATCAGGGGCTGAAGCTGACACCCGCGCAATTTTCAGGAGAGTTGCAGCGACTGGGCTATCACGAAAACCCGCAGCCGGACGAAGCGGCGACTTACAAATTCACGTTGAACGGGCTTGAGTTTACGACACGGGACTTTGTGTTCGGGGATGGCGCGCAAGCCTCGCAGCGTGTGCGTATTGAATTCGCCGACGGCAAGGTGTCGCTGCTCCAGCAGCGCGCCGCCACTGATGCCGATCTGCCTTTGTTGCGCATGGAGCCGCCGCTCATAGGCGGCATCTATCCGGGACACAACGAAGACCGCGAACTGGTGCGGCTGGATCAAGTGCCCAAGCCGCTGATCGACGCGCTGATCGCCACCGAGGATCACAAGTTCTATACGCACTTGGGCATTGATCCGCGCGGTATTGCGCGTGCCTTGTTCAAGACTGTCAGCGGGCAGCGCATCGAGGGCGGCAGCACGCTGACCCAGCAACTGGTGAAGAATTTTTTCCTGACTTCGGAACGCACGCTGTCGCGCAAAGCGAACGAGGTGCTGATGGCGTTGCTGCTTGAGGCGCACTACAGCAAGGATGAAATTCTCGAAACGTATATCAACGAGATTTTTCTGGGGCAGGATGCCAGCCGCGCTATTCACGGTTTTGGTCTGGCCAGCTATTTTTATTTCGACCGTCCGCTGGAGCGGCTGGATTTGCAGGAGATGGCCACGTTGGTCGGCATGGTCAAAGGGCCTGCGGTGTATGACCCGCGCAAAAATCCTGCGCTGACTTTGCAGCGGCGCAACATCGTGTTGCAGGGAATGGTGGGGCAGGATGCCATCACGCAGGCTCAATTCATTGCGGCCAAGCAGAAGACGTTGGGCGTGGTCAAACGCGCACCGTCCGGCACTTCGCCGTATCCGGCTTTCCTGCAATTTGTTCACCGCCAGTTGGAACGCGATTACCGCGAAGAGGATTTGCGCAGCGAAGGCTTGCGCATCTTCACCACACTCGATCCGCGCATTCAGCATGAAGCGGAGCAGGCTTTGGCGACGCGTCTCGTGCTAATTGAGAAGACGCGCAAAATGCACGCCAACACGCTGGAAGGCGCGGTGGTGGTGAGCAGCACGCAGACCGGCGAGATACAGGCCATGGTGGGCGGACGCGATGCGCAGTATGCCGGATACAACCGCGCCATCGACGCGCAACGCCAAATCGGTTCGCTGGCCAAGCCAATGGTGTATCTGGCCGCGCTGGAAGACCCGGCGCGCTACACGCTGATCACGCCGCTGGACGACAGTAAACTGGTGTGGCGGCAGCCCGGCACCAGCGACTGGAAGCCGCAAAACTACGACCACGAGTTTCACGACAAGGTGCAGTTGCGCAGCGCGCTGGCGCATTCCTACAATGTTTCGACCGCGCGGCTTGGCATCGAACTGGGTGTCGCGGGTATTCTCGACAAACTTCCGCAATACGGCATCGAACGGCGACCGTCGCCTTTTGCCTCGTCGCTGCTCGGCGCGTTCGAGCTTT
>JAGVNQ010000070.1 GCA_020053195.1 Sideroxydans sp. | reverse complement strand
TCGCTTCAAGCCGCATGCCGACCACGCGCGCATCTTTCAGTGTGCTGTCCATATTGGGATTGTTGATGTATTGCAAACTGGGTTGCAGCGCCAGCCACGCTTGAATTTGAGCGCGATACGTCAGCTCGATCACGGTTTCAGCTGAGTCGGAAGCGTTCAGTTGTTGGTACTTGCGGCTGGCATGGCTGGTGGTCACGGCGAGGCCGACAGCATCTTCATCGCGGCCATCAATCAAGCCCGCATAGTTGAAACCCAAACTGCCCGACCAATCGGCCTGATAGACGTTTTTGTTGACCGCGCCGAAACGCACGAAGGCGGCCAGCCCTTGTGCGGGGTTGCCGGGTTCTGCCAGCAGCGTGCGTTCGGCCAGAAAATAGATGCCCCGGTCGGTGCGCTGCGCGGGATTGCCCAGCGCATCCACTTCGCTCAAATCGGAGGCGCTGGTGCTGTAATTCCACAGCCCCAGCGCGGTTTTGTTAATCGTCTCTGCGCCGCCGATGTAACCGATCTCGGCTACGGTAAACGTACCGTCGCCTATTTCGAGATGGCTGCCGTTGTTGTTATTGGGATAGCCGGGCACGCCGTCAGTCATGGCTACTTGCGCGTAGCCGTTACCTGCGCTGTATTTCACGCGCACACCCAACGCACCCAGCGGAAAAACAGGCGGACCGCTGCGTCCGCTTTGCGCCATTTCGGCGGACATGCCGTAAGGCGGCTGCAAGAACAGGCCGGACGTGTCGGTCACATAAAACTCGGAATCCACCGCATACAGTCCGGCCAATAGCGAATAGCGCTCGTCAGCAAAACTCTGTTGCAGCCATGCCTGATAAAACTGCGATTTTTTCTGCCCGGTTTCGATGTTGCTCACGCCGGCGAAACTGCCAGCAAAATCGTTGATGGACAAATCGCCGTGCTGGGCGTGGTATTGAATGAAAGCGCTTGCGCCATTCAAGCCGGCCAACTTGCCCAAGTCCAAGCCGAGCGCAATCTCGCTGTTCATCAGCCAAGCCCGACCGGTCGCTACGCCGCCCGCGCGATTGCTGAACAGATCGCTCTTGTGGGTCAGGTCCAATGTAACGCCTTTGTCGCACAGGCTGCCGCGCAGCCCGCCCCAGTCTCCGCTCAGGGTGGATTCCTTCATGTCCGGGCAGGCATCCGCCGCAAGCGCGGTGTTAAACACAATTGCCAACATTGCCGCCGAGGCGGCAAAAAAATATTTGTTTTTCATTTCTCTTCCTAAGTTGTTAATTAACGAAATCGGGGGTTTGCTCGAACGACAGCAGCAGGGATTCAAAGGCCGGTTTTGAGATCGGCTGTCCGTATAAATATCCTTGTCCCAGATGGCATCCGCAGGCTTTGAGGATGGCCGCTTGTTGTTCCGTGTTGACTCCCTCGGCCACCACTTGCTGGTTGAGGGAGTGCGCGATGGTGATGATCGCTTTCACCAGTTCGGCGTGATAGCCGTCATCGGCAACATGCGTGATGAACGATTGGTCGATCTTTAACGTGTCGATGGGAAAACGCGCCAGATAGCTCAACGCCGAATAGCCTGTGCCGAAATCGTCGATGGCGATGGTGATGCCCATCGCGCGGAAACGTTCCAGCGTATCGAGCACATTGCCGCTATCTTCCAGCAGCAGGCTTTCGGTAATCTCCAACTCTATCCATGCCGGGCAGCACTGCGTTTCTTGCAGGATCGCGCATACTGTCTGGTACAAATTGCCGGATTTGAATTGTTGCGCGGACAAGTTGATCGCCAGCTTGTGCAGAGTTTTGCTGCCGCCGTTCCAATCGCTGGCCGCTTGGCAGGCCGCGCGCAACACGTGTTCGCCCAGTTCGACGATGAGCCCGCTGTCTTCGGCGATGCTGATAAATTTTTCCGGCATCACCAGTCCGAGTTGCGGATGGTTCCAGCGCACGAGCGCTTCGGAACCCGTCAGCGAAGCGTCGGTCAGACTCACCTTGGGCTGGTAATACAACTCCAGCTCGCCGCGCCCTATACCGTGGCGCAGATCAAACTCCAGTTTCAGCTTTTCGGTGGCGCTGTTTGAAAGTTCTTTCGAATAAAACTGATAACCGTTACGTCCGGCTTTTTTGGCGGCATACATCGACTGGTCGGCGTAGCTGACCAGCTGTTCCGGGTTGTCGCTATCCGACGGAAAACTGGCGATGCCGATGCTCGCGGAAATATAGGCCGTATTCCCGTTCAGCTCGAAAGGAGTCGCCAGCGTTTCGACGATGGCGGTTGCCACGCCGCCCAGCACCGCGCTGTCGGCCACATCCGGGATAATGACCACGAACTCGTCGCCGCCCAGCCGCGCCACGATGTCGTAATCGCGCACGCAGCCACGGATGCGCGAGGAGGCTTGCACCAATAACAGGTCGCCGATCTCGTGCCCCAGCGTGTCGTTCACGCCTTTAAAACGGTCCAGGTCGATGAACAGCAGCGAGACCTTGCCGAGACTGCGGCTGGCACGGGAAATTTTTTCGCGCAACTTCTGCATGAACATGCGCCGGTTCGGCAGATCGGTCAGCGCGTCGTAGCTGGCCTGATGTTGTACCAGCATCTCGAAGCGGTTGCGTTCGATGGCCAGCGCCGCCATGCTGCATGCCTGGCGCATGAAGCTGACATCGGCTTCGGCTTTGATGTCGCCCCGCAACTGGAACAGCGCCAGAATTCCCAGCAGGCGTTTTTGCGAATCGAGAATGGGTTCGTACAGACACACGTTAAAACCGTGGTGCTCCGCCTCCGCTTCAAATCTAAGCCAGTATTGATAGCGGTCATCAAAAACCGGGAACGGCACAGCGCAATGGTCAACGGCATCGCGGAAGGTTTGCGGCAAACTGGCTGCGGCGGCGATGCGCAAACATCCGTTGTCTTCGTCCAGCAGCAGGATGGCGCAGCGGTACGCGTCGAACGAGTGTTCCACATGCCCGGCCACCATACCCAGCACCTCCGGCAGCTCGCCGCCGCGCACCATGCGCTCAAACACCAGCGAACGATCCGCATCCAGCCGCTGCTGTTTTTTTAATTCGCTGATGTCGTGTCCCAGCGCCAACACGCTGGCCACTTTGCCGTCTGCATCCCATTCCGGCACCAGATGAAAATCGTTGATGACCAGATGCCCGTCTTCTTTTTTCCATTCCAACATGACATTCGACGACATGGAAGTCTCCATCACTTTTTGCAAAATTCCCTGGAATTTTTCGCCGTCAAAATTGACGGCGCGCCACATCTGTTTTGGCGTGGTAAGCAGCGCCGCACCGGGGGCGATGCCGACGTTGGAGTCGTAGGCCGGATTGCAATAGATGCGGCGGCAATCCAGGTCGTAACGCACGATCGAATTGGGCGAGTTTTCCGCCAGTGCGCGGAATTGGCTTTCTTTATGCGCGAGCTGCGCACTCAATTCCTTCTCGTTTTTCATCCGCCGGAACAAGTGCGCCAGCAAATTATTAAAAGCATCGGACAATTGCCCGACCTCGTTTAATTCGTTGCCTTTGGGATAGGCGGTAAATTCGCCCGAATCGACATCCAGCGTGCTCAGGTTTTCGGAAAATTCGCGGATGGGGCGCACGATGGTACGCAACACTACCCACGCCACAGCCAGTGCGACGAGCAGCATTTCAAGCAGGGAAAAAATGACGATGAACGAAGAAGTGCGGCTGGCTTGCTCGCGGATATATGCGTCATCGGCGACCAGAATCACTTCGCCCACGGCATCCGCCTCATTGAACGGGGAGTTCATTTTTCGCTTGACGGTGGTTCCCGCCAGCGGGCTTCTGTCGCCGGAGGCGTAACGATATTCCTCCGCCAACACCATGGAGCCGGAAGTGATGAGCACCGAAGCCACGGCGCGGTTGGCCAACAGGCCTTTGGCCACCTCGGCGGCCAGCGTGGGGTCTGCGGTAAAACAGGCGATGCGCGCGGTGGATTCGACCGTGACGACCAAACCGGAAATATTCTCCAGCAAACGCGCCGATTCCGCGCGCTGGGCGAAATAATAAACGACCAGCGAAAACACCAGCGCCAGCCCCAGCCCGAACAACATCACCCGCAGCGCCGTGGCGGTAGCCATGCTGTAGCGCTGCCAGAACAGCCAATGCCGCCAGCGCAGCGGCAGCAACCGCGCGAGCGGCTGCAACACGGAATCAATCCTCAAATTCATACACCACTTTCACCCGCGCGTTCAGGTTGTTTTTTTCCATATAGCCGATCGCGTTCGGATCGTTCGCCACGCGTTCCAACACCTCGCGCTGCGAGTTCACTTCTGCCGGTGCGGTGGTTTTTCCGGAAAACACCAGACGCGCCCAGTAGGCGTTGATTTCCGGCAGCGTTTTGTCCAGCAAGCGGCGGTAGAAATCGCGCCGCTCGGGGGATTCGCCCGCAATATCCAGCGGGATCGCCAGCGCTTTGTTTTGCAATTTGCGGTAGCGCCCCATATAAATATTAATGAGCTCCTGCCGCGACAAATGCTCGATGCTGCTGTCCGCGCACACGACCACCACCAGCTCGGCGCGGGCGGGCAGCGCGCAGCACAACAACAGGAAGCAGGAAAGCAATCCGTTTTTTAACCAATAGAATCCGCTAGCACCACACACGCTCCTTCCCCCTTGCAGGGGGAAGGTTGGGATGGGGGTAGAGTTGTGGAACATTTGCGTTTCTACCCCCTCCCTAGCCCCCCCCCTGCAAGGGGGAGGGGATAGTTCGGCGAACAGATACCACGCGGAGTTGCGACTTTTCATGCCATCCTCCCGCTCAAAACACAAAGTCGAGCGCGATGGAATACAAGTTCAACACTTTGTATCCCCGCGTTTCGGCTGGCGCGGTTGATAAGCCGGGATCGACGATGCTTTGCGGATCCTGATAACGGATATGTTCGAGCTGAAATTTCAGCGCTTTGTTGCGCGCAAAATCGTAGCGCATGCCCAAGCCGAAGTCGGTTTGGTTCAGCCACACACCGGTCTGGCCTTGCGCCAGTACCTGATTGAGTGCGTCGGTGGCAGCCGACATGCCGTAAGGAATCCCCGTCGCCGCAAACTGTCTGGGGGTTGTTTGCACTGAATACGCAAAATACGGGGTCAATTGTTCGATGCGGTAACCGGCAAATGCATAGAGCGAGCGCGCCACCGGCCAGTCGTGCGTGCTTAGCGCGCTCCATCCCGCCCCGCCTTGAATCGCCCCGGCATCGTAAGCCAGCCCCAGCAGCTTGTAGGTTAAGCGCCGGTCTTTCATGGAAGCCACGTTGAAAAACTGCGCGCCGTTGGGCAGGCCGGGTAAGGCGGCGGCCAACTCGCCGCCGGGTTGCAAGGCATCCAGTTCATTTTTCAGTTTCAAGGTATAGACCGAGAAGCGTCCCGTCCAGCCGGACAGCGAGTATTCGACCGCCCCGCCGCCACCGCGCGATCCGCCGGTGTCATAGACCGGCCCTCCGGCACTGATCAGCTTGCCCACCATGCTGCCCGCCGCCCCTTTGATGCGCAGCAGCCCTTGCCCCAAAGGTTGGGTGGTTTCCGCATCCAAGCCCTCGAACATGCGCGGATAAAAAACAATGGGCTGTCTGACCAGCAGGTTGGCGTAGCCGACCTCCGCCGAATCGCCTTTCATATACGTCTCGGCAACCAGGCGACCGAGCCGCACAAAGGTTTCTCCCTCCTGAAATTTGAGATACGCCATCGAGATTTGCGGGGCAAACGTGTCGTACACATCCAGGCGGCTCATCACTTGTACGGAAGCGGAAAACTGGTTGTTCAGATTTGATGTCACCTGTACGCCCAACATGGAATCCTGCTCGGACGAAAGATGTCCGGCGCGCGCGCCATCCACCGTTTGCGAAATATCGCGGCGATACAAAATCCCGCCGGGGGCGTTGTGATAGACCGCCCCCAGCGTGCCGAAACCGTGCAATTCAAAACGCTTGTCCGCAGGCGCGACTTCCGCCGCCGACAGCATTGCCGCATACAGAATCATGGCCAGCGCCACGCTCGCTCTCAACATAGTCACGCCCTTTCCAACTCGAATGAATGCGGCAAGCGCTCGAATACGGATTTCTCCAACGGTTTGCCGTACAGAAAACCCTGTGCGATATGGCAGCCATAGCCCCGCAACGCGGCGGCCTGTTCGCTGGTTTCCACCCCTTCGGCGACCACCTGTTGGTTCAGGCTGTGCGCGATGGAAACAATCGCTTTAACCACCTCGGCGTGATAGCCGTCGGCGAGCACCTGCGAGGTGAATGACTTGTCGATCTTCAGGGTGTTGATCGGATAACGCGCCAGATAGCTCAAGGCCGAATATCCCGTGCCGAAATCGTCGATGGCGATGGAAATGCCGAGCGCGCGGAACGTTTCCAGCGTTTCGAGCGCGTCCCCCCGCTCGTCCAGCAACAAACTCTCGGTAATCTCCAGCTCTATCCATTCCGGGCAACAGCCGGTTTCCTCAAGAATATTGACCACCGTTTGCGCCAGATCCCCGGCCTGAAACTGGCGCGCCGACATATTGATCGCCACCTTGTGCAAGGGTTTGCCCGCGCCGTTCCAGGCGCTCGCCGTGCGGCAGGCTTCGCGCAGCGCCCATGCGCCGATTTCCGCGATCAGGCCGCAATCTTCCGCGATGGCGATAAATTGATCGGGCTGCATCGTGCCGCGTTGCGGGCAGTTCCAGCGCACCAGCGCCTCCGAGCCGATCAGCGCATCATCGGCAAAATTCACCTTGGGCTGATAATGCAACTCCAGTTCGCCGCGCGCGATGCCGTCGCGCAAATCGCGTTCGAGCAATAATTTTTCGTGGGCGCTGGTTGAGAATTCTTTTGAATAGAATTGGAAGCTGTTGCGTCCGCCCGCTTTGCTTGCGCGCATCGCCTGAGCGGCGCAATTCAGCAGCTTTTCCGGGTTGTCGGTATCCGAGGGATAGCTGGCGAGCCCGATGCTGGCCGATACACACACCGTGTGGACGTTCAGTTCAAACGGTTTGCCCATTTCCGCCACAAGTTGCTTGGCCACAAGTTTCAAATACGGCTTGCTCGCCGCACCGTTAATCACCACCACAAACTCGTCCGCGCACAAACGCGCCACGGTGTCCGCTGCGCCGATGTTTTTGCGGATACGTTCTGCCGCGCGCAGCAGCAACAAATCTCCAACTTCATGCCCCATTGTTTCGTTGATCTGTTTGAAGCGATCCAGACCGATATGCAGCAACGTCACATTGCCGCCAACGAGTTTGGCACTGGCCGTTTCTTCAAATAGTTTGACGGCCAAGCCGCGCCTGTTCGGCAGGTTGGTTAACGTGTCGAAATCAGCCTGATGCTGCACCATGTCCGTGATACGTTGGCGCGCCGAGACGTTCATTTGCGTCAAAATTTTGTTGTCTCTTTCCTTCGCTTGCAGCGCAAACAACGCCTCGTCAATCACGCCGCCCACGAGCGCATCGTGGCGAGTGAATTCTGCGGATGCCTGCAAAGTGGCGGCGATGGACAGGTTGACGAGCTCAATGGTGTGCGCGGTTTTTCTGGCACTTTCCGCAGACAACGTGGAAAGTTTGCATATTTCATCGACCACCCCGGCAAAACCGTGCCCGATGTCGGTGGCGCGCGCGGCTTCAACCGCCGCATTCAGCGCCAACCGGTCGATGTGCCCGGCAATATCACCGACTTCTTTGACCAGCGCGTTTAGCGCTTCGGTGTGATACGAAAGCTGCTGCACTTCATGCGCCAAAATGTGTTTGTGATCCTCAGCCTGCATGTGCGCCATGTCGATCTGATACGGGGTGATATGCAACCCATCGCCGGGCTCGCAAGACCATTTCGCTTCGCGCTTTTCCCATATCTCCTGCATGCGCATTTGCTCGCCCAGAATGGCGGCCCGAATTTCTTTGCGATATATTTTTTTCGCCCGCTTCGCCAACAAGATAGAAAGCGCCAGCAATGCCGCCGCCAAAATAAACGAAGCCACCGCTAATCCGCCGAGCGCGAACAACACTACCGCGCCCGCCAATGCGGACGTGATGATGGATGCCGCAACACTGCTCGAAGCTGCGGCCTTCAGTTTTCCAGGTGAATTGTTTGCCACACTTTCTCCATGGTTCGTTGCATTGCTTTTTCAATGGAGAGAGCTTCGCAAAATTACCCGCAAAGCAATATCAGGAAATCTTGATTTGCCTGTCAGGCAGGGTGAGGCAGGTAGGTGAATTCCTACACCGGGGAGCGGGTTATTGGGCGCACTGCCCGGAGAAGCCCGTCAATAGGCGATCTACAAGGGGTGAGGTGGCCGATGGTTTATTCGGTTTCAAGCTTCGCCCCCCGCATCCCGCTTCCGGCGCGTTGTTCGATTTCGGCGGAATAAAAATGCACGTTGTTGCGTCCCGTGGCTTTGGCGGCGCGCATCGCCATGCGGGCTGCGGCCAACAGCGTGTCCGTGCTGTTGGCATCCGTAGGATAAGCGGCGAAGCCGATGCTGGCAGAAAGGTGGACTTCATGTCCGTTCAGAGAGTAAGGCTCGCCCAATTTTTCGCGCACGGTTAGCGCCGTCTCCCGCCACGCCCGCATTTCCTCGCGCCCGGCAAGCGCCAGCAGGAATTCGTCGCCGCACAAGCGGGCGGCCAGCCCTTTGGCTTCCGCGATACCGGCCAAGCGGCTGGCGGCCTCGATCAACAGCAGGTCGCCGGTTTCAAAACTCAGGGATTCGTTCACCCCGGCGAAACGGTCCAAACCGATATGCAGCAGCGCCACCTCGCCGCCGTTGCCGCCCGCTTCGGTAATCAGGGTTTTCAGCTTTTGGGTGAACAAACGCCGGTTGGGCAAATCGGTCAGCGTGTCGAAATAGTTCAACTGACGCGCAAAATCTTCGAAGCAAATCCGTGCCGTTTCATTTTTTTCGCTCAATATCCGGTTGTCATCCGCCATCGCTTGCAGGGCGAGCAAGGCTTCGGCGATCTCGCCGCCTATCTGCGCGCTTTCCTGGCGCAATTGGGCTGAAAAGTTTTCCAGTTGCAGTGCGGATAAAACACCCGGTTCCTCTGCTGCCCCGGCCAAAAATTCGCAGGTTTGATTGGTCGTTTCCAGGGATAGACTGGTGTTTTTAACCAGTTGCGCCAAGTGCCTGGCGTTTTCTGTGGACTGGTCGGAAAGGCTGCCCATTTCTTCGGCCAACAAGGCCAAGCCGCCGCCCTCGCCCCCCGCTTTGGCCGCTTCGATGGCCGCATTCAGCGCCAGCAGGTTGGCCTGCCCGGCAATTCTTTCCGCATCAACCGCCAGCAATTTTAAGGTGTTCCCGTGCCGCGCCACTTCGCGCATTTCCTCGCGCAGGGTTTGCAGGCAGCCTTGCACGGAAGGCTGCGTCTCTGTCACTGCGGTTTCCACATGCAAATTGGCTTGTTCAAAATTTTTCGACAGGCTGACAAACCGTCCTGACAACACCGTGATCGATTTTTCCGAACGCCGCCGCGCCAGCCGGGATTGCGGGTCGGAGGCGGGCAACACCTCGACGCAAAGTTTGTTCGGGCCGTATTGGCAAAATGTTTTCTGCTGCGCTTCTTTTTCCCGCATACGCTGTTGCTCGTCCGCGACTGCCGCAACGATTGTGGCAAGGTGATTTTGCCGCACGCGCCGCGCCAGCCAGAACGCCCACAACGTCAACAACGATGCCAACAACAGCGGGGTTGCACTGAAACCGCCGACCAGCAACAGCGCGAGAGATCCAGACAGTGCCAGCGCGACGATACCGTCGGTCACAACATCCGGCACCGGTGTATTTTTTTCGCTGAAAATTTGATTTGCCACGTCCATCTTTTCCCCGCATCCCGTTTTTATGCGTTGAGAGCATCCCGGATTTTGCCGCCGGAAAATATCAGGAAATCTTGATTTTCCTGTCAGGCGCGAAGAGCCGTGTAGGCGAATTCCTACAAAAGTAAGATGGGTGGATAAATGGTTTTACGGTTTGATGTTGAAGCAAACTTCAAGCGTGCTACCGCGTTCGCCGTTGGTGAAGCAGCGGATTTCGCCGCCGAACGCCCTCACCCGTTCTTCCATGCCAAACAGGCTGAGCGATCTGGCCTTGTCGGAAACGTTTTCGGCAAACGCATCTCCATCGTGTTGCAGCGCCAGAAAATATCCTTCGCGACCGCAGTTCCAGCGGACTTTCACCCCACGCGAAACATTCTGTCCGGCCACATTTTCCAGCGCCTCTTGCGCGATGCGAAACACCAGCGTGGTCAGCTCTTCATCGGCCTCATAACCTTCCTGTTCGTTGCAAACCAGTTCGCAGTTCAGGTCGGTCTGGCGGTTAAAGTCGGTGACCAGCCATTCCAGCGCGGCAGCGGCTCCTTGCAGCAACACGGTGGGGCGCACTTCGGACACGATGCTCCTGACTGTGCGGATGGACTCGTCCAGCATTCCGGTGATGGTGTTGTTTTCTGCTTGCAGTTCGTGCGGCAGCCCCGCCGCCAAGCTGCCCAAGCGCCACTTGATGGCCACCAGCATCTGCCCCAGTTCTTCGTGCATTTCCCACGCGACGCGGCGGCGCTCGTCTTCGCGCAATTGCTCGCGGCTGTTGGCCAGTTCGCGCAGCTTGTCCTGCGTTTCCTGCAAGCGCTGTTCCATCAATTTGCGTCCGGTAACATCGTGCATGAAGCCGTGCCAGGTGATGCTGCCGTCGTCGTGTGCCAGCGGAATCGCGCGCGACTCTATCCATAACTCACCCTTGGCCGGATGGCGGGTGCGGAATTCAATATTCATGGGAGCCATATCCGCCGCCGAACGCGCGATGGACTCAATCACGCGCGACATATCCTCGCGGTGGGTCAACAGGTTCAGCGGGGCAATGCTGCCCGCGACATCCATGGGTTCAAGGCCGAACAACTCGCCGATGCCCGCGCTGGCGAAAGGCATGGTGTTGCTGCCATCCAGACCGTGGCGGTAGCTGTAAAAGAAGCCGGGGGCAGTAGCAGCAAAACCCGACAGCCGTTCTTCCAGCTTGGCGCGGTTATGTAACTCGCGCTCGTACAATTTTTGCGGGGCAATATCGCGCGCGAATCCCAGCACGCGCACTGTGCCCACCTTGCCCGCCAGCGCAAATAAGGTGATGCCGAACACCTCGTCACCCGCCCCGAACGCGCCCTCGTAACGCTCGGGCAAACCCGTTACCGGGATACGTTCCAGCCGCGCGAGCAAGCCCAGCATCATGCGTCTGTAGTTTTCGTCCGCCGCATCGTTGGCGATTTCATCCAGCGCGCGCCCCGCCAGCGCCACACCGGGCGCGGCCAGAATGCGCCGCGCGACCGGGTTCAGGCTGAGGAAACGAAAGGGTTGGGCAGGCAACTTTTCCGCGACAAAAATTGCATCGGGACAATGCTCGAACAACTCGTGATAAAACCCGCCCGCACCGGGCTGGCGCGTAAGTGCAAGATGAAAGCGGCGCAAAATAAAAACACCACTAACGGAAAGAAATATAAGCCAACTCGACATACGCTGCCTGACGGTAATGGGGCGGGATACCTGTCCCTGCCTCTGGTTCATCGGCTTCAAACTGGAAACCGACGTTACCGCCCAATATGCCGGATAAATATTTTACGCACTATCAGACTATCTTGATTTTCGGGTCAGACGATGGATATGGGGTAAGGATTACCCGACAGCAGATTTTATACACCGCACCTCGTGGAGAAGCGCATGGATAGGGCATTTACATCATTCACATCACGTAGATGCCCTATCCATGCGCTTCTCCAATGAGGTGGCATGTAAAAATTGATTCATATGGG
>JAGVNQ010000292.1 GCA_020053195.1 Sideroxydans sp. | reverse complement strand
GGGTTATTCAATATGCCTTTGGGATTTGGTCTTGCTGCGCAAGAGAATATTTGATTTAACTGGATTCCCGCCTGCGCGGGAATGACGGAGTTCGGATAGATTGAAGTGGCCTCAACTATGATCCAGCGGCTCATGCTGCTGCATCAGCAAAAACGGATCCATCGTCACCGACTCGACCTTGTGCCCCAGCACCACCACGCGGCCTTCAATGCGCGAGTTGCCGGTCTCACTGAACTCAAAACGATAAGTGCGGCGAAACACGCGGCGACCGGAATCATTGCGCACCAGTGCCAGCGCAACACCCGCCACCGTATCGTCGAGAAACTGCACCTCCGCCTCCAGGCACACCCGTTTCCCCGCCTGACGCGCCAGCTCCAGATCGCCCAGACTGTCGAACCAAAACCAACCCAGCGCGGCCATCAACAGCAGCAAAACCAAACTTAAAAAATCCATGACGTGAAAAATCCGGAAAGGTGGGTGTGCATTTAGATTGAGCCAATATGCGCGGTTTCAAGTGAAAGTGTCAATCGCAAAGGCAATCAATACGCGCATCTGCAAGGCATGGTGGGGGTAGATCGCCAATTGGCGCGGCTTGCGGGGTAGGTGATGTGTAAATAGATTATTTGTGCCGGATCAATCGTTGGCCGCGCGCACTAGCATTGCCGGAACAATGCGTTTGTGAAACGGTACGACGAAGAACATGTAAACGCGCCCCAGTAGATTGTGGATATGCACCACCGTGGTGGTGGCGATGGTCTCTTTGCCGTCTTCGACCCGTTTGCACACCGAGACTTTCACTGCAAGATGTTTGTCCGCGTCGCCCATGATGATCTCGTTGTCGGTAAGCGACAGCAGCGAAAAAATGCCGATGCGATCGCCGACGCGATAGTCGGATGCGGCCTTGGTTTTTTTCAGTTCGCCCAACGCGCCCAAATTCTTCAAGCCGAATAGCCGCACCACGCGGTTGCGTGCCGCCATCAAAAAATCAATCCACGCCGGAGTGTTGCTAATCACCCCCAGATAGATTTCCAGCGCCGACCGACCCGCATGCACCAGCGGCATTTCGTAACAATCGAAAAAATCCGCACCATGCAATTGCGCGCTGATGTCGCTGGAGGCGGGGACGGCGATGGGGGAGATGCTCGGCTTCACGGCTTGTCCGCCATGCGCAACCAATGGGTGTTGAAAATAGGCGGCACTGCGCCGACGTTCATCTCCGGGCGGCTGCTGATGGGGCAGGACGCGCTGTCAATTTGCTGCGACCATGCGCGGAAGCGCAGCATGCTGACGGGGTTCATGGCGCAGGATTTTTGGCCGAACGGGTGGCCGAATTGGAACAGCAGATGGCCGATTTCGTGCGCCAGATAGCTGCCGGACAACTGCGCTGCTTCCTCGGCGGAATAGGTTTCGCCGCCGCGCATGCGCACGGTGTTTTCCGAATTGTCGAGAAACGGAAAAGTGCTCCAGAAAACGTACGCGCCGAACGGGCTGTTGCGGCTGTAGGTTGTGGTGCCCACCGATACGCCGCCGCGAATGGCCGAATGAATATCCACATCGACATATTCGGCGCTGGCCAGCAACTGGTTGGTGATAACCAACTCGTAGGGCAGCTTGGCGTAGCCCAGCGTATCCCAATAAATCCACTCGTTGTATGGCGCGGCATCGAGCACCGGCGCGCCGTCGGCGGCGTTGACGCTGCGCCAGTTGTTTAGCCGTTCCAGCATCACGCTCGACAGCAATTCGGAAAAAGCCATCAAGTCTTTGGGCTGTGCCGTCTCCGGCAGATAGGGCTTGGCATAAGCAAAGCCCTGTTCCAATTTCGTCCCGCGCGAGGCGAGTGTGTCGTGGATGCTGGCGGCGAGTTTTCGTTTGTCGCCGATAGCGGATTTGAAGTCGTAAATTGATTGCTTGCGCTCGGCCAGCACGCGCGGTGGAATCAGCGCAAACACGCGCTCAATGCCCATCTCGTCAATTTGCGTGAACTCGACAGTGACCCCGAAATTTTCCTGCACGGTTTTTTGCGCGGAAGCCAGCAAAATGCGCATCTGCTGCGGCGACATCTGCGCCAGACGCGGGTTGTTTGCGCTCAGCACGCGAATCTGTACCGTCGCGCCGGGCTGGACGACGGGCACAACCGCCTTCTGCCACTCGCTGCCGTCGCCTTTGCAGCCGGATAACAACACCGCCATTGCGATGCACAAGTGTTTGAACATCAAGACAATCTCCAAGGAAGCTCTGGCGCGAGTATAGGCGCAGCATCCTGCGCGAGCAATCGGCCTACTTTGAAGTTTTTGCTAACCATGGCAACATCGCGCCGACTTAATTTCATACAACAGGTTTTGCCCATGCCCGATCCCGTCACTCTCAAGCTGCTCGACAAACTGAAAATCATGGCCGAAAAATCCGGCCTGACCATAGACACCCAACGCATGACCACCGACATGGGTTACGCCGAAGCCATCCTCGTCGAACTGGGCGACACCACCGACCCGGACCAGGGCTGGACCGTCATGCAACTGCTGCAACTGCTCGGTCTGCACGACTGGTCCGAAGGCATTGGGGAATAAGCCACTGCCTCGCAACGCCCTAGATTCGGGAATCTACGCAGGTTGCATGATGTAGATCGCCTATTGACGGGCATCTTCAGAGGGGTGGGTTATCAAAATCCGTATTCGCGCTCCACGCGGCAGACCCGGACGCGAAACGATTGATACCAATCCTGCGCCCGGCTTTGCGCCTGACGGTGATCGAGATTCGCCTTCCACGTCTTGATCGCCTCCAGACTTTCCCAGTACGAAACCGTGATGCCCAACCCCTGCCGCACACTCTCCATGCCGAGAAAACCCGGCTGCTGCGCCGCGAGTTCGGCCATGTGGTGCGCGACCTCGGCATAACCGTGATCGCCCTCGGTGCGTATGGAGGTAAAGATCACGGCGTAGTAGGGCGATTGCGGGGTGGTGGCGGGATTATTCATTGATGCGCCTCAGAGTTGGTTGCGGGATCAATTTTCTTTCGCGGCGGGCGGCACTTGAATTTCCATTTCGAGCGCCGCGATGCCGATATTCACCGTGGTTTTGAGCGTGACGGGTCGCGCCGATAAAGGCCTGTTTTTCAACTCATCCAGCGCGATTTCGAGAATGCTGCACATCTGCGCGGTGGAGGCGCGCACGGCTTTTTCATTGAGCGAATTGCTCATTTCGGACGCGGATTGCGCCAAAGAGCCCACTTTTTCTTTGACGGAAGCAGACACGCCGCCAACCGCATCATTCGCCTTGTTCGCCACTTGTGAACTGAGGTCTTTCATTTTTTCAAACATGGAGACGACTCCTCAAAATATTCTCAATACACCAATTTAGACAGGGTGAGAGCATAACGCAGACTGCCTTTGACGGGCATCTTCACTGGTAGGGTGGACACGTTTCATGTGCCCACATTACCGCGCTTTGTGTTTGCTCGATTCGATGGTTCCACAGAAGATGTGCATCAGTTCCGGGTCATGTTTTATGCCATTCTCCTGATCCAGTATCTCCATGATTTCCTGATGCGATCTGGCGTGATGATAGGAGCGGGTGACAGCCATTGCGTCGTAGCTGTCGGCGATGGCGATGATGCGCGAACAGATTGGAATGGCTTCACCGGCAAGCCGGTCGGGATAGCCCTTGCCGTCGAAATGTTCGTGGTGGTGGCGGATCAGCAGCGCCGCTTGCTGTGAACCATTCAGCTCGGTCGAAGCCATGATTTTTTCGCCTATCTCCGAATGTTGTTTCATCACTTCCCACTCGGCTTCATCAAATTTCGAGGGCTTCAACAGAATGTGATCCGGTGTGCCGATCTTGCCGATGTCGTGGAACGATGCGGCGATGTTCAGCGCGTTGAGCTCGGTCCTTGAAAGCCCGCAATGTTTGCCGATCTCCATCGCAAGCCCCTGCACGCGCTCGGAATGCAGCCGCGTCAGCAAATCGCGATAACCCAGCGCAACAGACAGCGCTTTGGTGTACATCAACAGTGCGTTGAAAATGGGGTCTGTCAGTTCCATGATGACCTCCGTAAAAAAATCGGTCGCGACGGATTCTATGCATAAGTTTGCGGCGAGAGTGGCAGCGTAGCACCCATGCCAGCTTGCGTTAGCCGCAATGCATGATTCATGTAATGTATTCGACAAACCCGGCCCGGCGGAGTTGCCGGGGACGAAGAAAATAGCGCAAGAGAATCTGACTCCCAGCAAAGCACCCGGCGCGGAAAACTTGCAGGCAATGCGTTGTAGATCGCCTATTGGCGGGCATCTTCAATAATTAGGGTGGGCACGATTTTTGTGCCCACGCGGGAATCATCTATAAACCTTAAAACCTTAATTCAACCCAGATTATCCATTAGCCGAGACTTCACTGTAGGAGCGAGCTTGCTCGCGAAAACACTTCGCGAGCAAGCTCGCTCCTACAAGGGTTCTCGACCTAATGAACTATCCGGGTTCAAGCCACTGAGTACACAGAGCACACAGAGAAAGAAGCGGTTTTCCTGGAGTTGCTGGCTCACCCAAAAGGTGAAGCGCAAGCTTGTGATAACCGTTTGTTTCTCCTCTGTGATCTCTGTGTTCTCTGTGGCTAAATGAGTTTTTTAGGAT
>JAGVNQ010000223.1 GCA_020053195.1 Sideroxydans sp. | reverse complement strand
GCACGGCTTTGTCACTTTCGGTTTCACCGACGGCGGTTTCGCCTACCTCATGTCCAGCGCGCCGCTGCGCCAAGTCAGCGACTTGAAAACCCAAAAAATCTGGGTGCCGGAAGGCGACGACATCGCGCGCTCCATGTTCGAAACGCTGGGTTCACCCACGCTGCCGCTGCCGCTCACCGATGTGCTCACCGGCTTGCAGACCGGGCTCATCACCACCATCGGCTGCACCACGTCGGGCGCGATCGCGTTGCAGTGGCACAGCAAAGTGAAATACATGACCGACATGCCCACCATGTCCATTTACGGCGCGCTGGCGGTGGACAAAAAAGCGATGAACGCCATGAGCGCGGACGACCAGACCGTGGTGCGCGAAGTGATGGGGCGTGTTTACGCGGCGATGAACAAACAAACGCGGGTGGACGACAACGCCGCGAAAGACGCGTTGCGCAAACAAGGCATCGAGTTCGTCACGCTGGCACCGGCTGAGCTGTCCCAATTGCGCGCCGCCGCCGACCAGACCATCCAGCGTTTGAGCGACAAAGGCACATTTTCGCCCGCCGTACTGAAGGAGCTGCGCGGTCATCTGGACGCTTACCGCAAGGCGCATCCCACCCGCTAACCCATGCCAACCCGCAACCTGCCCCCCGCCGCAGCCCGCCTGATCCGGGTTGTCACCTGGACCGAAAACGCGCTGCTCATCCTCATGCTGGCGCTGATGGTGTCGCTCGCCGCCGCGCAGATTTTGTTGCGCAATTTTTTCGACATCAGCATTTTCGGGGCGGATCAGGTATTGCGCCTGCTGGTGTTGTGGGTGGCGTTTCTGGGCGCGGTCGCCGCCAGCCGCGAAGGCAAACACATCCATGTTGACGCGATTGCGCGCTGGTTGCCGGGGCGCATCAAGTCGGGCGTGGTGGCGCTGACCGATTTGTTTACGCTGTCCGTGTGTCTGGTGCTGGTGTGGCAATCTGTGCGCTTCATGCAAAGCGCGCACGAATCGGGCGAGATGGTGTTCGGCTCATTGCCGGTGTGGGCGGCGGTTATTATTTTGCCGCTGGGTTTCACGCTGATCGCGTTGCGTTACGGCTTGCGCCTCAGACACCATGCGCTGCAAGCCATCGGCAAAGAGGACATCGAATGACGCTGGTTCTGCTCGGTCTCGCGCTCATTGTTCTGGTGCTGCTGGGCGCGCCGCTGTTCGCGGTGATCGCGGCCAGCGTGATGCTGAATTTCGCGTTCGACGGCGTGGATCTGACGGTGGTCATTATCGAAATTTACCGCCTGGCGGAAATGCCGGTATTGCTCGCCATCCCGCTGTTCACTTTCGCCGGCTACCTGCTGGCCGAATCGAACGCACCGCAACGTCTGGTGCGTATCACCGATGTGTTTTTCGGCTGGATGCCGGGCGGCATGGCGGCGGTGGCGCTGGTCATCTGTGCCATGTTCACCGCCTTCACCGGCGCATCCGGTGTAACCATCGTGGCGCTGGGCGGTATGTTGTATCCGGCGCTGAAACACGCGGGTTACCCGGAACGCTACAGCCTCGGGCTGGTCACCACCTCGGGCAGCATCGGCCTGCTGTTCGCGCCTTCGCTGCCGCTGATTTTGTATGGCGTGGTGGCACAGCAGCTCAACGTCGGCGTGCCGGTTTCCATCAGCGATTTGTTTCTGGCCGGCATCCTGCCGGGCGTGCTGATTATTGTGATGTTGTCGCTGCTGGGGTTCTGGCAGCGGCGCGGCCACCAGATGGCGGACAAAAAAGTGGTCGAGCGCCGCTCCAAACTGTCCGCGCTGCACGAAGCGGCGTGGGAGCTGCCGCTGCCGTTCATCGTGCTGGGCGGCATTTACAGCGGCTACTTCGCCGTGTCCGAAGCCGCCGCCGTCACCGCCATCTACGTGTTCATCGTCGAGGTGCTGATCCGGCGCGAAATCACCTTCACCCGGCTGCCGCAAATCATGCGCGAATCCATGGTGCTGGTCGGCGCGATCCTGATCGTGCTGGGCATGTCGCTGGCTTCCACCAACTACCTGCTGGATGCCGAAATCCCGGCCAAACTGTTCACCTTCATCCGCGAACACGTGAACAGCCCGCTCACTTTCCTGCTGCTGCTGAACGTGTTCCTGCTGATGCTGGGCATGATGCTGGACATTTTCTCCGCGCTGGTCATCATGGTGCCGCTGATTCTGCCCATCGCCGTCGGTTACGGCATCCACCCCGTGCATCTGGGCATCATCTTCCTCGCCAACATGGAAATCGCCTACCTCATGCCGCCCATGGGCATGAACCTGTTCATCGCCATGTACCGCTTCGACCGTCCCATGCTGGAAATCTTCCGCGCCGTGTTGCCGTTCGTGGCGATATTGCTGCTGGCAGTGCTCATCATTACCTACTGGCCGTGGCTGTCGCTGGCGCTGATTTCGCATTGAAGCGCGGCAGCATGAACGACCCCGGCCTCAAACTCATCCATCAAACCACGCGCACGCGCCGGATTGCCTTCGCCTTCATCCTGCTCGCGCTGGTGCTGCCGTCGCTATTCGCGTGGAGCGACCATGCCCCGCTGGAAAGCGCGGGCCCGTTCACCGCGCAACTGGTGGCGGCCACGCTGTTGGCGCTGATCGCGCGCATCTGGATCGCGCGCCATTACGCCCCCGGCGTGCAAGTGCAACTGCTGCTGGCATTCGCGCTGGTGCTGCTCGGTTGGTCGGGCTATGAATCGCGCACCACGCACGAGCAGCGCGTGAGCGCAGCGGCACATCCGGCCAGCCAGATGCCGGCGCGAATTCCCGATTAAACCGGCACGGGCCGCGCTGCCAGATCGTTTCAATCATGTCACTTATTCCTTCCACCACCGAAACCCTCAACGTGCGCGGCGTGCGCTACAACATCCGCCATTGGGGCGCGCCCGGCGCGCCGAAACTGTTCTTCCTGCACGGGCGCATGGACTCGTCGCCGACCTTCCAGTTTGTCGCGGATGCGCTGCAAAAATCCTGGCACATCATCGCGCCGGACTGGCGCGGCTACGGCGCGTCGGAATGGCTGTCCAGACCGTATTGGTTTCACGATTACTACGCCGACTTCGATTGTTTGCTGGAACACTTTTCCGGTGACGAACCGGCGCGCATCGTCGGGCACAGCATGGGAGCCAATATCGGCAGCATGTATGCGGGCGTGCGCCCCGCGCGTGTCGCGCAACTGGTAATGCTGGATTTTCTCGGCCTGAAACCGGATGCTGATAGCCGCGCACATTCCGCGCTGGGAAATTGGCTGGAGGCACTACAGCAAGCGCCGAAACTGCGCAGCTACCCCGATCACGCAGCGCTGGCCAGACGGCTGATGGCGAGCAACCCCCGCCTCAGCGCAAGCAAAGCCGAATTTTTAGCGCGCGCCACCAGCCGGGTCGGCTCCGGCGGCCAAATTGAAATGGCCTGTGACCCGTGGCATAAAATCCCGTCGCCGCTGCCGTATCGCGCGGAAGATGCCAAAACCGTCTGGCAGAAAATCGAAGCCCCCGTGCTGATGCTGGTCGCCGATCAGGGTTACGTGCAACAGCGCTTCGGCCACGACCCCGACGAATACCGCAACCGCCTCGCCAGCTTCCCCGACGCGCGCGTCAAAACCATCGCCGATTCCGGCCACAACATTCAACACGACCAACCGGAACAAATCGCGGCGGCGCTGGAAGAGTTTTTTGTGCGGGATTAAATCGGCTTCTCGCCGGGAAGCGGGCGGGTAAATTGGGAGATGTGCTGTAGAACGCCTACGTGACGAAGACGAAAGAGGCGCTCACCCTGCCAACCTGAATGCGCCCGCCATCCTCTCCTGTTCGCGCGCCGACAAGCCCAAGCCCGCCGCTATTTTCGGCCACTGCCGCACCACCGCCTGACAGCGCGCGATGATGTCGTTCGCATCAATACTGCTCACTCTGAAATACGGCGCAACCTGAAGCGCCAACCCCAAATCCAGCGCGTTATCAACTTGGCTGATGTTGAGTTTCAAGCCGTACGAAGCGGCGACCGGATTCATGTCATAGGCCGGAGACAAGCGCCAGCCTTTGCCCGGATGCAGGATAAAGCCGTGGTTGCGCAGGTGGTCGTCGCTGTTGGAAACGAGCAGGTTGAACACGATGCGCGTCCACAGTTGGCGCAGGTCGGCATCGGTTTGTGCGCCGTGGTCTATCAGCACGCGCGCGATGTCCAGATAACTCGTGCCGGTTGACGCGTCGTCGCCGTCTTTGTGTCCGGTGAGCGTCATGGCCGAGGCGAAGTGCAGGCGGCGTTGCGCAGCCGTGCGGTCAAAACGTTGCACGAGAAAAGTGTGGTGCGGGCTGGCGAAACGGCGCACCAAGCTGGGCGGCACTTGTATGCCGCAGGCTTGCGCCAGCGTATGCACCACCATTTC
>JAGVNQ010000176.1 GCA_020053195.1 Sideroxydans sp. | reverse complement strand
TGCAGGTGGTGCGAATATTCATCTATAGTGGCGCGCCATTTGTCGATGGCCGGCACGGCGCGGGTCAGCAACAAATCCAGTGCTTCGTCGTATTTTCCTTTCTCGTGCAAAGCCAACACCATGTCGTCCAACTCGCGTGCTTTTTTCAGTTCCGCCTCCAGCTTTTGCATCGCCGCACTATCAGTCTCATCCTGAGACATACCCCACAACATTTGGTTAGCTTCGCTGTATAACTTACGCGCAGCCTCCAGCTTCACACGCACGGCGGCGGCTTGCGCCGGGTCGTTGCGCAACAACATGATGGTGCGCATTTCACGGATCACCACGTCCACCGAGTCGATTACATCGGCCAGCAGCTCAATTTTTTTCAGGTCACCTTGCACGATTTCTTTGGTGTGTTCGTTTGCCGCCTTCATGTTGTAAAGGATGTAGCCCAACGTCGCCATCATCAGCATAAAAATCACACCGTAACTCAGCACCAGCCGAGTGCCGGTCTTGAGTTCGCCGAGTCGGCGGTAAAGGTCAAATTGCATAAAAATCTCCTGAAAATAAAACGGAAAAGTAAAACGGCGCTAAAGCCGGGGCGGCAATCCTGTTGTTTAATCGGCGTTAATCAGTGGATTAAATATTTAGTCACTTACCAACCAAGCGATGTCAAAACATGACAAAAATTTCTCACGCGGAGGCGCGGAGTTCGCGGAGAAACACAATTCACTCCCGCATTGATTTTCTCCGCGTCCTCCGCGCCTCCGCGTGAAATCCGGTTTGTCCGGCTTGGGATTCACGACACCCCCTCCAACGACTGCTCCAGCGCCAGCAGCAGCGAGCGGGTGTCCAAGTCCAGCCACAACTGCTCATTAATCTGACAGATGCGGTGCAAGTGTTGCCGCAACCGTTCGGGTGCAACGGCGACATCGGAATCAGCCCCTGCCACTTGGCGCAAGCGCTCTGGTAGTCCGTCGATCAACACACCCGTCGCATCATTTCCGTGCGCCAGTACCAGCAACATACGCCGCGTTTCCTTGTCAGCCGCGATACCCGCATAAGCCGCCAAATCAAACACCGGAATCAGCTTGCCGTGTAAATTGGCGATGCCGCAAAACCAGTCAGGCGCATTGGGCAAACGGTGGATGGCGGGGAATTCCGTCAGCTCACTCGCCTCTTCGTAGCGGATCAAAAAACGTAACTCGCCCACCCTGAACCCTTGGCGCGCCTGCGCGCTGACTGCTTCGGTCAAACCCGCCATAGGCACTGCCGCCAGTTCAAATCGCCCGGCGAGCGCCGCTGTCGGCGACAAAGCGGCGCGTTTTACCAAGGCTTCATTCAATCTATCGCTCATCGCGGCACAACATCAAAGCGCGCGCGCCTGCGACAACACTTGTTCGTCGGTGTAAGGTTTGGTGATGTAGCCTCTGGCTCCCAGCATCTGACCCCATGCCTTGTCGGCTTTTTGATCTTTGGAAGTTACCAGCACCACCGGAATATCTTTTGTCCTCTCGCCGTCACGCAAGGCGCGGGTGGCGGCGAAACCGTCCATGCCGGGCATATTCACATCCATAAAAATCGCATCGGGTTTGCTGCGTTGTACGGCGGCGAGCGCCTGTGTGCCGTTTTCGGCGGAACTGACCAGATAGCCCGCATCCGTTAATAATTTTTCGAGACGGCTGCGGTCTGCTTGGTTATCTTCGACGACTAGAATTGTGTGTGCCATGGGGTGTTTCCTTTCGGGGGTTAGAAAAAAATTTAGTAGGCAAACTGCGCCATTCTTTGTCGCCCGGCTTCATTGTTCTGCGACTTTTCGATGTGGCGCGAGACCACTTCATACAGTTGATCCGGATTGATGGGTTTGGTCAGGTAGGCATCGCAGCCCGCCATTTTTCCCCTGATTCGATCAAACGGCGAAGACTTGCTGGTCAGCATGACGATGGCCGACTGGTTGCCGCCCGACGCGTTCGCCTTGATGCGGCGACAGGCATCGTAGCCATCTATGCCGGGCATGATTACGTCCATCAGAATGCAGTCAAAATAGGAATTCGCCGCAGTCTGGATAGCCGCTTCCGCGCTGCCCACGTCGGTCACAGGCAAACCGCGCCCTTCCAGCAGCGAGCGCAGTTGGCCGCGCACCGCGATACTGTCGTCAACCACCAGCACAGAGCCGTTTCCAGTAGCGGCTGTCCGCTTTTCCGGTGCTTGCTCCAGCAAACGCGTCAACACGATGGGCAAGCTTACCCATTGCATCGGTCGCCGCAGCACGGTGCGACCAAAACCCTCCGGCTCATCCACCCAGATCGCTACCTTTTGCTGTAGCCAGAGCTGGTTGCTGATCCAGTCGCGGGCCTGAGTGTCGGCGGAGTCGATCAACACAACATCGGCCAGCTCTCCTTCACTCGCGCTGAGCATGTTCAATCGCAACGGGCGGCGTTTGGATAACTCCACCACCGCGTTCAGTAATTTCCGCTCCGAATGTGAGAAACCCACAACCAGCAGATTCAAGATTGTCCCGACAGGGTGCTTCCCCGCGAGCTCACTTGCCGATAGATTTGAAGACATAGTTTTATGTAACTCCAGTTGATCCAGTTGGACACGGTTAAAATTTTGTCAGACGGGCTTGTCCCGCACAGTCAGATAATCTTGATTTGGCTGTAAGCAAACGGCTGGCGGGTAAGAAAATGCCTACCCTTGCAACAGGGGTTTGTTTCCCCCG
>JAGVNQ010000021.1 GCA_020053195.1 Sideroxydans sp. | reverse complement strand
GGCTATTGGAAAATCCGGGTTAATCTGTGGGCAAAACAGGTTTATAGAATCAACCGTTGCTGGCGAGACGGCTGGCGGTCGGAGTCCAGCGTTTGCTCCACGCGGCTTTGACCATGTTGGGATATTCCGCTTTGCCCAGACTGCCGTTGTAGCGCCCCAGCGCGCGAAAAAGGTCGCCCTTCTCGATGTTCAGATAGTGGCGCAGGATGGTGCAGCCGTAACGCAGGTTGGTGCGCAAATGAAACAGGTTGTGGCCCTTCGCGCCAATGGCTTTGGTCCAGAACGGCATCACCTGCATGTAGCCACGCGCCCCAGCACTGGAGAGTGCATATTTCCTGAAGCCACTTTCTACCTCAATCAATCCCAACACCATCTGCGGATCGAGACCGGCGCGCATCGCTTCGTAATGCACCGTGCTCAAAAAATCGAAGCGGTACTGCGCATCCGGCATGCGTTTTTCCAGCCGCTTGGACATTTCATCCAACCACATCTGCGCTTCCTGTTGTGAGGCGAACGCCAACTTGGGCGCAGCCTGATCGGAAACGGCGCGCTGCATCATGCTGCGCACGCTGGCGGATAACGCTTCCTCGCGTTGCGCGCCCGCGTGGGCGGGGGCGACACAACACAAGCCCGCTGCCGCGAACGACAGCGCGAGCAAGGGCTTATGCAGTGTAGATATAAATTTCATAACATGGATTGTACGAGCTTGCTCACATCTTGCAAGGCAACGGCTTGCGCGGCATCGTCGCGGCGACCCTGGTATTCCACTTTGCCTTCTTTCAAGCTGCGATCGCCGATCACGATGCGATGCGGAATGCCGATCAATTCCAGATCGGCAAACATCACGCCGGGGCGCTCGTCGCGGTCATCCAGCAACACTTCGATACCGGCGGCAGTGAGTTCGCTATACAACTGCTCCGCAGCGTTGCGCATGGCTTCGCTCTTCTTGATGCCGATGGGCGCGATGGCGACCTGAAACGGAGCCATGCCGGAAGGAATGGTGATGCCGCGTTCGTCGAAATTCTGTTCGATAGCGGCGGCCACGATGCGCGACACGCCAATGCCGTAACAGCCCATTTCCATTACTTGCGCTTTGCCGTTTTCGTCCAGAAACGTGGCTTGCAGCGCTTCGGAATATTTGGTGCGCAACTGAAAAATGTGGCCGACTTCAATGCCGCGACACAGTTCCAGCGTGCCTTTGCCGTCCGGCGAAGCATCGCCCGCGACCACGTTGCGCAAGTCATGCACGTTGGCTTCGTCCAGATGTGCATCGCGTCCAAAATTTGCGCCGCTGAAATGAAAGCCGTCGTCGTTTGCGCCGCAAATAAAATCGCTCATGGCGGCGGCGGCGCGGTCGGCGAGCACGCGCACTTTGGCGTTGACCGGGCCGATGTAACCGGTGCGGCAGTTCATGTTGCGATGCACTTCTTCTTCGCTGGCGAAGCGGAATTCGCCCAGCACCTTGCTGGTTTTCACTTCGTTGAGCTGATGATCGCCACGCAACAGAATCAGCACGAATTCGTTTTCGTGTGTCATCACGGCGATGGCTTTCAACACGTTGTGTGCGGCGGTGTTGAAGAAAGCCGCAACTTCTTCGATGGATTTTTGTCCGGGGGTAATCACCTTCTGCATTTCCTGCGTGCCAAGTGCGCGTGCTACGGCAGGCGCAACCGCTTCCGCCAACTCCACATTGGCCGCGTAATCCGAATCCGGGCAGAACGCCAGCGCGTCTTCGCCGGAATCGGCCAGCACGTGGAACTCGTGCGAGCCGCTGCCGCCAATCGCGCCGGTGTCCGCCGCCACGGCGCGGAACTGCAAGCCGAGACGGGTGAAAATGCGGCTGTAGGTTGCGTACATCACGGCGTAAGTCTGTTCCAAACTCTCGAAGCTGCTGTGGAACGAGTAAGCATCTTTCATCACGAATTCGCGCGCGCGCATTACGCCGAAACGCGGGCGCACTTCGTCGCGGAACTTGGTCTGTATCTGATAAAAATTCAGCGGCAACTGGCGGTAGCTTTTCACTTCGCGCCGCGCGATGTCGGTGATGACTTCTTCGTGCGTGGGGCCGAAGCAGAACTGGTTATTGTGTCTGTCCTTGATCTTCAGCATCTGCGGGCCGAACACTTCCCAGCGCCCGGTTTCCTGCCACAACTCGGCGGGTTGCACGGCGGGCATCAGCAGCTCGATGCCGCCGCTCTTGTCCATCTCTTCGCGCACCACGGCTTCAACTTTGCGCAGCACGCGCAGTCCCAGTGGCATCCATGTATAAAGACCGCTGGCCAGTTTGCGGATATAACCCGCGCGCAGCATCAGGCGGTGGCTGGGTAGTTCGGCTTCGGAAGGGGCTTCTTTCAGCGTGGAGAGGAAAAATTTTGAAACGCGCATGGCTGATAATTAATTAAGTAAAGACAGGGGCGGCATTTTAACGCCAAAGCCCTTTGTGGGTGCGTTGTTACTGTATGCCACTTCGTTGCGATGTTTCTCGCTTAGACGATATGATGCCCGCGCTGGAAAAAAGACTCATGGCACGCGCGATGGGTTTATATGAAATTTAATAATAATGGAGGCGGGGAATGGGATTGATGACAGGGATGGCAGGATTTTTGGGGTTTGCGAAGCTCGATGCGTTCAAGAAGACGCAAATCCGTGAAGAGATTGATTTGATGGATGCCATACAGGCGCACGTGATGTGGAAGCTGAAGTTGCAGGATTGCATTGACGGCAAGTCGAAGGAAAAACTGGATCCGATGGTGATTTGCCGCGACGACCAATGCACTTTGGGCAAATGGATTCATGGACCGGCCATGAGGCACTTTCACGAAGATGAAACCTTCCATCAGTTGCGGGCGAACCACGCGCAGTTTCATTTTGTGGCCGGTTCTGTGGTGCAAAAAGTGCAGGCCAATGACCACGCTGCCGCCGAGGTGCTGATGAAGGGGGAATATCAAGCGGTTTCGCACAAAGTGATGATCGAGCTCGCGGAGTTGAACCAGCACCTCAATGACTGATTTTTCGCGCTTCATGCAATAAATATCGGGCGCGCCGCCTAGCCGGTGCGCCTTTTTCTTTTCAGGCTGTCTGAAATATGGAACAATCGGCTCATCGAAAAATAGTATGGGGCGAATCATGATAGACCGAGAAGGTTATCGCCCGAACGTTGGCATCATACTGACTAACGCAAAGAATCAGGTATTTTGGGGTAAGCGCATCCGGCAGGATGCATGGCAGTTCCCGCAGGGCGGCATCCAGCACGGCGAAACGCCGGAGCAGGCAATGTTTCGCGAGCTGCACGAAGAAGTCGGCCTGCAATCCTGTCATGTCCAGATACTGGGGCGTACCCGCGATTGGATGCGTTACGAGGTGCCACAAAGTTGGGGCAAGCGCGAGCCGCGCAATCATTACAAGGGGCAGAAACAGATTTGGTTTTTGCTGCGTCTGACCGGGCGCGACTGCGACGTATCGTTGCGCGCGTGCGGTCATCCCGAGTTCGACGCATGGCGCTGGAACGACTACTGGATAGAGTTGGACAGCGTGATCGAGTTCAAACGCGAGGTGTATCGCCTGGCGCTGAACGAACTGGTTCGTTTCCTTCCCGATGTCAGAAATCAATCCGCGCATCTCGCACTCGCCGGTAACGGGGACAGTCATTCAGATTTTTAACAGGAGGAAACATGATTAGCCGATACAACGCATTAAAATCCGTTCCGCTCAAAACAGGAACGACCTGTTTGCGCCCCGTGCAATCCTTGCCTTCGCGCGTGAAGCTGGACAGCCCGGCGGTCGATGTGATGACCGACCTCAGCAAAGTTTCCGTGGTCAGCGTGCGCGCCAAAACCTCGATGGACAAAGCCAACGCCAAGATGATCAAGTACGGCGTGCGCATGTTGCTGGTGCTGGACGATAACGAGCAGATGGCCGGTCTGGTCACCGCCAGCGATCTGATGGGCGAAAAGCCGATGCGTTATTTGCAACACATGGGCGGAACCCATGCGGACATCATGGTGCGCGACATCATGTCGCCGCTGCGCGAACTGGAAGTCATGGGCACTCAAGATGTGAGCAAAGCAAAAGTCGGCGACATCGTGGCGACCTTGAAAAACGCCAACCGCCAGCACGCGCTGGTGGCCTGCGAGTCGGCGGATGGCCGCCAGACGATTTGCGGTCTGTTCTCGGTGACGCAGATCGCCCGCCAGCTCGGCGCGCAAGTTCACAATTTTGAATTGGCGCGCACCTTTGCCGAAATTGAAACCGTCATCGCCCAAGGGTGATGCGACCAGAGTGGCGGCGCAACAGCCGAAAATGCGCCGCGACTTTTTCCTGACTTTCACTTCAAGGAACACGCAATGTTGAATGCCCGTTTGCTGATGACGACTTGCCTGCTTTCTTTTGCGCTTGCCGGCTGCGCCGGAATATTTGGCTCGGCGGCAGATCCCGGTAACGAAGTTCGTATCCGCGAAGACAACAAACCCGACCCCGATGCGCGCCAGGAAAAATATCCGATCACCATCCGGCTGAGCGGATATGCCGATGCGCGCGGCGCAGACAGCCCGCGCCGCTTGGGTGTTTCGACTTCGCAAATCGTGGGCATGTACGGCGTGGACATCATGTCGGACCGGGATGTGGCCGAAGTGGTGGCGGCCTCTATCAAGAAACGTTTGGACAATGACGGTTTTCAGCTGCTGGCTAACGGCGATGGCGCGAATGCCAATTTCCAACTGAGCGGTTCGGTGAAAGAGCTGAGCATCGACGTGAAAGACCGTGACTATGTGAGCATCGCGCTCGAATCGACCCTGACCGATCTCGCCAGCGGCAAGGTGATCTGGTCGGGCGTGGTGGTGGAAAAAGCGGATCGTTTTTCGGGCGTTTCCGGCAACGGAAAAAAAGACATCGCCGAATATTTGCGCAAAGAGCTGGCCATCGTCACCGGCAAAACCAGCGAATCCATGCTGTCCGTGCTGATGGCGACGCGGCCCGATTTGTTCCAACTGCCGATGGGCAGCAAACCCGTGCAAGGCGTGACAGTGTTTGCCAATCCTGCCGCGAGCGCAGTGCCTGCGGCGATGCCCGTACCATCAACAGAAGCCGTTGCGCAAAATGGCACGCTCTCGGCCATCTCCACCCCGTCGCGCGCCAAGGTTTATGTGGACGGCGTGTATTTTGGCATGACCCCGCTGCGCGCGGAACTGGCCGTCGGCGTGCATGAGGTCGCAATCAAACTGGAAGGCTATCAGCCCGCATCGGAAAAAGTCTCCGTGCGCAAGGGGGATAACACGGAACTGGAAATGAAACTGCAGCGTTAGCCAATCGAAAAATATTGTCCACGAAAAACACGAAAGGCACGAAAGAATATTTCGTGCCTTTTGTGTTTTTCGCGGACTGATTTTGGTTAATGCTTGCCGGTGCTGCCGAATCCGCCCGTGCCTCTATGGCTGACGGGAAACTCTTCCACGATATTGAATTGCACCTGCGCCACCGGCACGATGATGAGTTGCGCGATGCGCTCCATCGGCATCAGCACGAACGGGTGGTGGCCGCGATTCCAGATCGAAATAAAAATCTGCCCCTGATAATCCGAATCAATCAGCCCGACCAGATTGCCCAGCACGATGCCGTGCTTATGCCCTAAGCCGGAACGCGGCAAAATCATCGCCGCATAGTGCGGGTCGTTCAGGTGGATGGCGACCCCGCTGGGAATGAGTTCGCATTGTCCCGGCTGGATGGTCATGCTGCCCTCGATACAGGCGCGCATGTCGATGCCCGCCGAACCCGGCGTGGCGTAGGCGGGCGGATGCTCGTGCAAACGCGGGTCGAGAATTTTCACATCCACTTTTTTCATTTTGTTTTCCCTTTCTCTCTCGTCATTCCGGCGCAGGCCGGAATCCAGATGATTAAACAATCCCCACGCAAGTGGGACAACATCATTTTTAGCCCGCTTCGCGGAGTGTTTTTTTGCTGGATTCCGGCCTTCGCCGGAATGACGGCTTTTAAATTTTTTTCATTCCGACAATGTGGTTCAACAGCGCCCGTGCCAATGTGAGTTTGTCCGCGCGCGGCAACAGATGCTCGCCCGCGTCATCGAACAACACCAACTCGTTGTCGTCGCTGCCAATGGCATCCTGCGCCAGATTGGCGGCGAGCAGCGGAATGTTTTTCTTTTTGCGTTTGGCTGTCGCGTGTTCGTGCAGCTTTTCGCTTTCCGCCGCGAAGCCCACACAGAACGGCGGCTGCGGCAGGTTGGCGACATAAGCCAGAATGTCCGGGTTGGGAATCAGTTCTAGCGTCAGCGACGCATCACTCTTCTTGATCTTCTGCGCGGCAGGTTTGGACACGCGGTAATCCGCCACTGCCGCCACCGCGATAAACACATCAGCCTGCGCCACGTTTTGTTGCACCGCCGCTAACATCTCGGCGGCACTGGTGACATCCACCACTTGCGCACCAAGCGGCTTGGTCAATGCTGTCGGTCCCGACACCAGCGTCACCTGCGCCCCCATCTCCAGCGCCGCCTGCGCGATGGCATAACCCATCTTGCCGCTGCTGCGGTTGGTGATGCCGCGCACCGCGTCGATGGCCTCGTAAGTCGGCCCGGCGGTGATGAGCACCTTCACTCCGTCCAACTCCCTCTCCCGCTGGCGGGAGAGGGCAGGGGAGAGGGACGGATTTTGCAAAGCTTCAAGAATGTCCCGCGCCAACTCCTCCGCCTCCAACATCCTTCCCATACCCTCTTCGCCGCAAGCCTGCACCCCGCTCGCCGGCCCCAACAGCGTCACGCCATCGGCCAGCAACTGTTGCACATTGCGCTGCGTCGCCGCGTTCGCCCACATCTGTTTATTCATCGCGGGTGCAACCAGCAACGGGCAATCGCGCGCCAGACATAAAGTGGAAAGTAAATCGTTCGCCAACCCGTGCGCCAGCTTGGCGATGAAGTCCGCCGTGGCGGGCGCGATCACAATCGCATCGGCTACACGGCTGGACTGAATGTGCGCCATGCCCTTGTCGTCCTGCCACTGGTCGAGCAACACCGGCTTGCCGGTGAGCGCCTGCATCGTTGCGGGCGTGATGAAATGCGTCGCCGCCTCTGTCATCGCCACCTGAACTTCGATCCCCTGCTTCACCAACAGCCGCGCCAACTCCGCCGCCTTATAAGCCGCGATGCCGCCGGTGATGCCGAGCACGATACGTTTTGTTTGAGCTTGATCCATAGTGGCGCGCATCTTAGCAAGAAAGCGGCGGCGATGGCTGGGTCGAAGCGGGTGTGAAGCAAAATTCAAATGCCACATTCGTCGCAAGCCAATAAATACGCGGCTCTCCATCAAGTGCATGGTGTAGAACGCCTATTGACGGGCGTTTCGGGGCAAGTGGGATAAAAAAATTGCCAAATTGCTTCATAACGGGGCGTGTTGGCGGCGCTGCTAAATTGAAAAAATTCAAACAAACATGATGGAGATGCCCGTATCTATTGGTCTGCGGGCAAGATAGTGAAAATATATAGGTCGTTTGGCATATTGACCCGGCGCGATGCGCAAGCTAGGGTGCAGGCATGAACTGGCTGATACACAGCACATCATTACAACCACTCGCAAACCTAAACAGTTCTGCGTTGAATTTGATCGGGAATAGTGGAAGTGAATGAGAAAACGTGTTGCGAAATCGAACCCTCCAGCCTGGTGTGTTCCGGCCACATGCTAATCATCGGCGAAGGGCGAAGCTATGCCCCCGGCGCTTATCGTGTGCTGGTGATGAACACCCGCCCGGGAGCCGGCTACGGCGACATCATCTCGCTCAAAGGCACCGGTATCGAAGATTCCCCGTATGGCGTGGCCGGCATGGCCGTCGGCCCCGACGGCAACACCTTGGTGGTTTCCGTTCCGATTAATCCCAACTCCTTAATGGAATTGGGGGACGGAAACAAACGCGGCGACGTACTGATATTCGACCTGAACACCCTCAACTTCGACACCGGAGTAATCGCCAAGCCCATCAAAGCCACATTACCCACCGACGGCTTCTCCGGCAAATCGCCGCAAACCATCACCGCCACCAAAGACTCCAACCGCTACCTCGTCACCAACATCATGGATCTTGACCGGGGGCTTTCCACCCTCACCCTCACCCGCGACGACACCGGCAAAATCACCGCCGCCCAAATGACAGCCATCAATATGTACCAAGGCGACAGCGACCTCTATATAGACCGCCTCAACATCCAGCGCGCGCAAAGCGCCGTACTGGTCACCGTTGGCGGAATCGAATACGCCATCGTCGCTGACGACAACAACCTCTTCATGGACCCGTACTGGAAGGCGATGTATGAAATGCCGAATTTCATCTACACCCCGGACGGCCCCCCCATCGCCCTCGGCGGCAGCGCCAACGCCAAAAAAGTCAACGTCGGCGGCAAACTCGGCATCATCAAAGACCCGTTCGGCGCGGCGCAATACCTAGGCGCAACCATCCCGCTGGACGGCTACAGCATCGTCAACCTCAGCCTGTCCGAAGATGGCAAAGTCCTGCTCGGCCAACTCAATGGCGGCTTCAGCGGAAAAATCTCCCAGACCGGCGCGGGCGGGAGTTATGCATTCCCCAGCCAGAGCCGCGTCTGGGACGTGGAAGCGCTCATCAAAGCCGCGCTGGAAATGACCGACGAAGATCGCCTGACCTACCACATCGGCATGCCCAAGAATGTGGATCAACTGCTCAAGGACAACATCGGGCGAGTGGCGGGGACGTATTTTGATCCGTCGTTTGTAGTGGTCAATGCGGTGGGCAACATGGGCGACGTGATCGGCGTTGACCTGCGCGACCTCGCCGCAAGGCAACTGCTCATCAAAGAAAAGAAACTGGACGCAGCCTTAGCGTCAACGGCGTGGAATAAACTGGATGCCGCCGTGCAGGCAATAATCAAAAAACGCATGGCAGACCTGAAAGACTTTACCATATCGATTGACGACAAAGACTTCTTCTCAAACATGGATGTCACGACCAGTGCAAAACAAATAATGCGGCTGGTCGTCGGTAAAGATAAAAACCCCGTCTCCCGCACCAGCGCCGACCCGGACTGCACCACTGAAGCCAAATTCAAAGAAACCGGCGTATTGTTCTTTGTGCCTGTCATTCAAGACCAAACCACAGGCAGCCTGAAAGACGAATCGGAAAAACTGCGGCTCGGAAAAACACTGGCGGACAAAAACATCAGCTTCTTCTTCCGCTACACCGACACCGCAAACCCGGAATCCGT
>JAGVNQ010000278.1 GCA_020053195.1 Sideroxydans sp. | reverse complement strand
GCGCTTCTTCACGCAATACCATAATGAAAAACGCCGCACGAGCCTTTGCGGCCACCATGCAAGTGGTGCAATGAAAAATGCGCGGCGGGGGTAGAATCGCCGCTGCCATTCGCGGTTTTTTGATGGATGCTAATACGAGGCAGATCCAAATGAAGCGTCAGCTCATATTTATCGCTACTGCAATCGCCGTGTTTCTGCTGTACCTGTTTATTGCACCGCATAAAGCCAGTCTGTTTGAACCGGCGGCGGTCGCGCCGGTTCAAACAGACTTGAGAGAGGCCGGTATCGGGCGCGAACCGCTGTTGCCGATAGTGTCGGTTCCCGCTTTGCCGCCCGCAAAAGTTGCGTTGGGCGACAAACTATTTCACGACCCGCGCTTGTCGCATGACAACAGTCTTGCTTGCGCAGGCTGTCATGATCTGGCCAAAGGCGGTACGGACCAATCGCGCTTTTCGGTGGGCATCAACGGCGCGCTGGGCGATATCAACGCCCCCACCGTGTTCAACTCCAGTTTGAGTATCGCCCAATTCTGGGACGGCAGAGCCAAAACGCTGGAAGAACAAGCCGCCGGTCCGGTGCATAACCCGATTGAAATGGGTTCCAACTGGAAAGAAGTGATAGCCAAGCTGGGCGCGGATAGCGACTATCCGGCGCTGTTCGAACACAGCTATCCCGATGGCATAACGTCCGCCAATATCACCGATGCCATCGCCACTTTCGAGCGCACTTTGCTCACGCCCAATTCCAGGTTCGACCGCTTTTTGCGCGGCGAAAAGAAAGTGCTCAGCAACGAGGAACTGGATGGTTATCGCCGCTTCGTCAATCTTGGCTGTGCCAGCTGTCATCAGGGAGTTGGTATAGGCGGCAACATGTTCCAGCGCTTCGGCGTGATGGGCGATTATTTTGCAAAGCGCCAACCAAACAAAGCCGATCTGGGACGTTTCAACTTTACCGGGCTGGAAGAAGACATGCATGTTTTTAAAGTGCCCAGCTTGCGCAATATTGCGCTCACCGCGCCCTATTTCCATGACGGTTCGGCCAAGACGCTCGGCGAGTCAGTGAGGGTGATGGGCAAGTACCAGCTGGGCAAGGAATTGTCGAAAAAAGAAGAGACTTCCATCGTGGCTTTCTTGCATACGCTGACCGGAGAATGGCGGGGAAAGGGCTTGAATGAGCGTTAATCTCGAAGCCATCCACGCGCTAAAACCGGGCCGTTACTTGCTGGTCAGCACCGTCGTCGCATTTTCCGCCGTGCTGCTGACCGTGCTGTTCATACGCGCCGAATCCGTATCGCCGCAGGAGCACTACGACTACACCAAAAAACTGCGCGACTTGCGCGAAGCGGACGCGGAAATCAACGTCGAGGTGTTGGCGAACCGTCTGGAAGTTACGCGCAATTACGATGCGCTCACGGTATTTGTGGAGCGGTCAAAACAGGCCGCCAGCTTCGCCACCGCCGTGCCGCCGTTTTTGTCCGACAGCCATCAAATTCTGGTGACCGCAAAAGCGCGCGAATTGCAGAAAACGCTGGAAAGAAAATCGCGGCTGGTCGAAGTTTTCAAACGCCAAAACGCGGTGCTGAGAAATTCGCTGGCCTACTTTCCGGCGGCGGCGGACGACTTCCTCGGCGGCAGCCTGGCGGCCGGACTTAAAGACGCGGCGGAAGATTATGTCAGGCACGTGCTGTCGTTCGCGCGCAATCCCGATGCGGAGCGCGGCGTGCAAGTGGCTGCCGCCCGTCGCCAGTTGCTCGCCGCAACACGATCCCATCCCGCGCAGGCGGTGATTAACAACTTGTTGCTGCACGGCGATGCCATCGTGAAATATCTGCCGGAAGTTAACGGCATCACTTACGAAATAAACGGCATGGATTCGGCGCAACAGTTGGAAGAACTGAACCGCTACTACGCCATCGGCCACGAACAGGCGCAACGAAATGCCGAGCAATACCGCAAACTGTTGTATGCGGTGGCCTTGCTGCTGACCGCCTATCTGGCCTACGTGTTTGCGCGGCTGGACCGCACCCGGCGTTCACTGGCCAAAGCTCACCAGGAAGTCAGCCAGCGCTACGCCGCGCAACTGCTCGCGGAAGACCGCCTGCGCCTGCACTCCACCGCGTTCAACAGCTCGCACGAAGGCATCATGCTGGTTGATGTTGCCGGCAACATCATCGACATCAACCCGGCTTTCACGCGTATCACCGGTTACGAGCGCGCCGAGGTGGTGGGGCGCAATCCGAGAATGATCAAATCCGGGCATCACGATCAGGAGTTCTACGCGGCGATGTGGCAAAGCATCCTCGGCAACGGCAGCTGGCAGGGCGAAATCTGGAACAGGAACAAATTCGGCGAGGTGTATCCCGAGCTGTTGTCCATTTCCGCCGTGCGCAATATTGAGGGTGTGTTGACCAATTACGTGGCGGTGTTTGCCGACATCAGCCGCCTCAAGGAGCAGGAAAAACAGTTAACGCAGTTGGCTTATTACGATGCGCTGACCGGATTGCCCAACCGCGTGCTGCTGGCGGATCGCCTGACCCAGGCGCTGTCGCAAACCCGGCGCAGCGCGACCATGATGGCGGTGTGTTATCTGGATCTGGATGGATTCAAACCGGTGAACGACATCTACGGGCACGAAGTCGGCGACAGGCTGCTGGTAGAAATGTCGGCCCGCCTCAAGGAAATTTTGCGCGGCGGCGACACCGTGGCCAGATTGGGCGGCGATGAATTTGTGCTGTTGCTGCTGGGCTTGAAAAACTTCGCCGAATGCGAACAGGCTTTGCAGCGCATGCTGCATATCATCAGCCAGCCCTTATCCATAGTGCCGGAAAAATTGGCGCTGACGGCCAGCGTCGGCGTGGCCGTCTTCCCGGCGGACGACGCGAATGCGGACACCTTGTTGCGTCACGCCGATCAGGCCATGTATCAGGCCAAGCAGGCCGGCAAAGACCGCTATCATATATTCGACCGCGAGCTCGACATTTACGTGCGCACGCGCCACGACCACATCAGCCGCATCGAAGAAGCGCTGGCCAACGGCGAATTCTCTTTGTATTACCAGCCCAAAGTGAATATGCGCAAAGGAAAAGTGGTTGGGCTGGAAGGATTGATCCGCTGGCATCACCCGGAACGCGGCCTGGTTTCGCCCATGGATTTTCTGCCGGTGATCGAGGATCACGACTTGATCGTGCGTATCGGCGAATGGGTGATTGAAACCGTGCTGGCGCAAATGGATCGCTGGCAAAGCGGCGGTTTGTCGCTGGCCGTCAGCGTCAACGTGGCCGGGCGACAACTGCAAAGCAGTAACTTCGTGCAGCATCTGGCGACCACGCTGGGCAAATATCCGCGCGTGGCGAAAAAGCTGGAGCTGGAGATACTGGAAACCTCCGCGCTGGAAGATGTGGCCAAGGCCTCGCACATCATCGAACAGTGCCGCGACTTGGGTGTTTCCTGCGCGCTGGACGATTTCGGCACCGGCTATTCGTCGCTCACCTATTTGAAGCGGTTGCCCGCCGCCACCATCAAAATCGACCAGAGCTTTATCCGTGAAATGACTTCCGATCCCGACAACCTGCTCATCGTGCAGGGCGTGCTCGGTCTGGCTTTCGCGTTCCAGCGCCACGTCATCGCCGAAGGCGTGGAAAGCGTCGAACACGGCAGATTGCTGATGCAACTGGATTGCGACTTCGCGCAGGGAGACGGCATCGCCAAGGCGATGCCCGCAGATCAGGTGGTGGCATGGGTGGCCGCCTGGCAACCCTATCGCGAATGGACGGAGATCAAGGATTTGTACTGGCTGGCCACGGACCGCCCGTTGCTGGTTGCCAAAGTGGAACACCGCAACTGGGTGGCGCAACTGGTTTACGCCATCAAGAGCGAGTTGCCGCTACCCGGCAACGTTCTCGACGATCAGCACAAATGCAATTTCGGAGTTTGGTATCACGGGCGCGGGCTCAGCCAGTATTCGCATCTGCCCGAGTTTGGGCAAATCGCCGGGCCGCACCGGCGCGTGCACGAGATCGCCGGGGAAATCGAGCAATACTGGCGCAGCGGCCAGCTGGAGCCAGCGAAAAGTTTGATAGTCGAACTGCTCGCGCAACGCGATGCGGTGCTGGACGCGCTTGACAAGCTGGAACGCAAAGTCGCGCAAAGCAGCGCCAGCGAAAGAGCGGGATACGGCGGGTGAAACGTTGGGCGCAAACTATCCGGGATAGAACAGATTTTGAAACACAACTTGCCCGCAAGCCAACAAACACGCCATTCTCCATCAACCGCACGCGAATTCAAGTTCGAAATGCGACAGGGGTAGGCATTAGATTGAAGAGTACCTCACGCGGAGTTTTGTAGCCAAGCTTCTTGCGCGGACGATCATTT
>JAGVNQ010000267.1 GCA_020053195.1 Sideroxydans sp. | reverse complement strand
TAAGGAGATAAATTATGGACATGGTCAACGTAGTGCTGGATATGAAAGGGCTTTCCTGCCCAAGGCCGCTGATCGGAGCGAAGCGCATGGTGGACGAACTTGGCGCAGGGCAAGTGTTGCTGCTGGTGTCGGATTGTCCGGGCACGGAAGACGATCTGTTCGCTTGGGCAAAACTGACCGGCAACCAGATTCTGAAAACTGAAAAAATGCCCGATGGCGGCACCGGCTACCACATCAAAAAAGGTCAAAGCAGCCAGCACAGCGCCAACGTCACGCTGGATATTCGCGGCGCAGTCTGTCCCGGCCCGATTGTCGAAGCGAAAAAATTGCTGAACGGCATGCAAAGCGGCGAAGTACTGAAACTCGTCAGCGATTGTCCCGGTGTGAAAACCGATATCGGCGGCTGGGCTTCCGCCACCGGCATGACTTTGATAGCCACCGTTGAGGCGGCAGCTGGCGTTCACGAGTTTTATATCCGCAAAGGTTGACATTGCGCATCAAAAGCAACTGGTTCAAGGAAGGCCGCGAACGCACGCCGCAAGAGATTTCGGATGCGTTGTCGTTCGTGGTTTCGCGCATCGCCGACAATGCTTTAAAAAATACGCGCAAAGCCAACTTCGAGATTGCAGTCGGCCCGCAATATCTGGAATTTCTGGCCGAGTTTTTGTGGTTTCTGATTTTGGTCGGCGACCGCATCGCTTACCGCCAGCTTTCCGCAGAAGACCGTCTCACCTTCACTGGCAATCTGGCGAACCGCGTGGCGGAAACCTACGCCGAGAACCGCAGCCGTTTGTTGGGCGAAGAACTGAAAGAATGCAAACAACGTTTCATCGACCTGCTCAACCAGCGCGCGGGCGAATACGCCGATTTCGGCTACGAAGAAAACGAGCCGGATTACGGCTTCTACCGCTATCTGGCTTATTGCATCGGCCAGATCATGAACGATGCCGACAGCGGCTGGGTCATCGACCAGATGATTAGCATCGAAGCGCCGGAAGCGGTGAAGATGGTCGAAAAAACTCTGCGCGGTTTATACGAAGCCGAACCGAAAAAACCGCGCCGCCGCGCCGCGTCGTCAAGCGGAGATTGAATGAACTCAAAATTCAAAATTGAGCCACGGATGAACACGGATGAAACACGGATAGACAACAATTTATCCTGCAATTCCATTCTCTCCACCGAGGTGAAACCCTGTACTTGTGTGACGCACGGTTTTATCGGTGTTTATCCGTGTTCATCCGTGGCTAATTCTGTTTTTTAGAATGAGCAACCCGTTCGATCTCGGTGACACCGAAAGTTATTCGCGCTGGCGCGAGCAGAAGTTGGCGCACGCTCCCGCCACGATCAACCAACTCATGGTCGAAGTGCGCGATCCGCGCGCGCTGACACCCAACGAACACGCCGCATTGGCACAATGTGTTCGCCGCAGCAACATGGCGATCTACGCCAGCAATATGCACGAGGCTGACACCGACATCCCGCGTCTGCTGGGCGCACAGTTCGGACTGACACAGCTTGATGCCAACTGGCTGGCGGGAGAAGACGGCATTTCCGAAATCCGCGTGTTCGACAACGGCACGCGCCAGCATTACATCCCCTACACCGACCGGCCAATCAAATGGCACACCGACGGCTACTACAACCCGCCGCAGCGCGAGATACGCGCCATGGTGCTGCATTGCGTGCGCAACGCGGCCTTCGGCGGCGAGAACCAACTGATGGATCACGAGATGGCCTATCTGCTGCTGCGCGATGAAAACCCGCAACACATCGCAGCGCTGATGCAAGCCGATGCCATGACCATCCCCGAGCGGGTGGATGAGAACGACGGTGTGCGACCCGCACAGAGTGGGCCGGTGTTCTCGCTGGATGCAAAGGGTAATTTGCACATGCGCTACACCGCGCGCACGCGCAGCATCGTCTGGAAACAAGATGCCGCCACGCGCAAAGCGGTGGCCGCGCTGGAGCGCCTGCTGACCTCCAACTCGCCCCACATCTTCAAAGCACAAATGCAACCCGGCATGGGCTTGCTGTGCAACAACGTCCTGCACGACCGCTCCGCCTTCAGCGACGACCCCGCCCATCCGCCGCGTTTGCTCTATCGCGCGCGCTACCTGGATCGCATCGCCGTATAACTCCCAAAAACGGGATTTTCAAAACCATACTGCCCGGGAAGGCGTATGAATAAACGATCTACGTGATGTACATGGTGTAGATGCCCTATCCATACACTTCTTCACGAGGTGGCGTTTTCAAAAATTAAAAAAGCCCGCGAAACTCGCGGGCTTTTTTTTATTACGGCAAAAAATCAATACTGGTAGCTATACACGAACTGCGAGCTGAATCCGCCGAAATCCACCGTTACTCCACCGCCATTCGTCGCGGACGACTTGGGCACATAAGCGAAAGACACGTCGATGTTCGAAGCGCTGCTCAGCACATAACCTACGCCGCCAGTAATATGGTTCTTGGCAATCGCGGGGAACAAGGGGTTCATGTACTTGTCCGGCACTGGGTTGTTGGCCAGATTCACACCGCCACGTACAGTCAGCACATTACTTAATTTATACGCGCCACCGAGCTCGATCACGTTCTGGTCGTCCCAGTTCTGGTACATTTTCATGTCCATAACTTGACCACCCAAGCCAAAAGCTGAGGCCGTGGCATTTGCTTGGGTTGCATCAGCGGTGAACGTCATGCTGAAATCCTTCATGACATCCTTCCAACCGATTCGCTTGAAGTCTGCCACCACCAGCAACTGGTCATTAGCTTGATATGCCGCCCCCATTCCTATGGTTTGTGGCCATTGGAAGTTCTTCACCGCAACCTTGCCACTGACTGGAACAGTGGTAGGCGTACCCATTGTGGCAGGCCCAGTCACATTCATGGTCATGCTGGCATTTGAAGTTTCGAGGTCTCCCAAGGAAGTTTTACTATGGAAAGTTGCGCCGAGAGTCAACTGACTACTGACCTTGAATGTCCCGCCCAGCTTAAATGCAAATCCAGTACCTTTTGCCTGCCCCGTAAAAGCACTGCTGTCAGAAAAATCTATGCGCGCCCAGTTCAGCGCTGAAAGACACGCGACACCTCCACAGGCTGCTTGTGGAACAGTAAATGCCCCAACCATCGTATCCACCATAGTCCCGCTCGCTGCTCCGTAAATTTGAGCACCGCCCAGAGGAGCAATCAAATCACCAAATTGAGCTTGCGACAGCGCCATCTTCAAATCCATGCCCGCCCAGACGTAATCCACGCTACCGCCAACCGTAATTTTGTCATCGACTTGATAAGCCAATGGAGCAATGACGCGCCCTACGCCGACTTCGGAACGAACCAAGTCACCAGTACCACCTGCCACCCCGCCAGATGCCATAAACGAATTGGCCGCATATTCCGTCCCCATACCACCTTGCGAAAACACGCCAGCGCCATAAGTTAACTTACCTGTCTTGCGCACATAACCCATCGCTGGCATGTAAAAAGCAGTCGCCGACGAATCTGCCGTGGGCATGCCGGTCATGCTGGACGAAACATCCGGGAACAAGCCGCCAATCGCTGCATCAAAACGGCTGCTGCCATCCTTCATCAGGCCGAGGGTGGCCGGGTTGTTCATCACGGCGGCGATTCCGTTGTCGTAGGCCATGGATGCACCGCCCATGGCGGCGGCAACAGGACCGTAACCTTCAAGGTTCATGCCGTTGGTTGCATGGGCTACTGGCGCTCCCGCCAAACCCATCGTAATAATCGAAGCTGCTATCTTTGTAATTTTCATGCTTCTCTCTCCCTGAAATGTTAGAGGCACCGATTGGTGCCTCTTGTTGCTACTCCAGCATTACACAAACAAACAAATATCGGTATCTCCGGCAAAGCCCATGAAGGTGGCTGCGCCGCCGTATTCGACGTTGTCGATGAATTCGCTCTTGTCGAACTCGAACAGATCAACGGTCATCTGGCAGGCGATGAATTTCACGTCGGCTTCCAGACACAGGTCACGCAGCTCGGTTAGCGAGGCGACACCGTGTTTCTTCAGCTTTTGCTTCATCATCATGGTGGCCATGGATTCCATGCCGGGCAGCATTTGCACCATTACCGGCATCGGGATGGGCATGGGCATCGCGGGGTTAGCCAGCGGGCTGATCATGACGTTGGACAAGTCCTTGCGCAGCAGTTGCAGGCCGTAGAAAGTGAAGAACACTTGCACGTCATAACCCAATGCGGCGGCGGTCGAGGCCAGAATGAACGGCGGATAGGCCATGTCCAGCGTGCCTTTGGTGGCGATGATTGCCATTTTTTTAGTTGTCATGCTTTCTCCTTTGAAGATGGGGTGAAGCTGATTGGATTATTTCTTTTTCATGTAGAAAATGAATTCGCCGTTTTCTTCAACTGTGGAAAGCAGCGTGTTGCCGGTTTGGTCGGCGAATGCAGCCATATCCTTGACCGAGCCGGTATCAGTCGAGATTACTTTCAACACTTGGCCGGAAGTCATATCAACCAAAGCTTTCTTGGTTTTGACGATAGGCAAAGGGCAAGACAAACCACGCGCGTTAAACTCTTTATCAAAATTCATTTTCTATCTCCTGCAAAAATTTAGTTACTTCAAAAAAAATATCCCGAAACAAGTACGTCTCCGCACAATGCTTGAGTGACATTATAGGGATATGCCCGCATCCAGCGTCCATAACCACCACGAGGGGTGTTACATAACCCGTTGGAGTTAGCGGACACCAGCACTCCCCTCGTCCGCCCTCCCCCAAATGCCTTCATTGACGAGTTTCATTTCGCGCTCTCGGCTTGATGGCACATAGGTTCGGGCGAGGCTCACTCCATCCTGGCCAACATGATCTTCATGGTGATGGTCGATCCCGCAATGATGGACAATATTGCCAGCAACGAACCCAGCGAAAGTGTTGATACGCCCGTTATCCCTTGCCCGATGGTACACCCAGCGGCACAGACCGCACCAAAACCCATCAGGATAGCGCCGACGATGTGGTTGGACAGGTCTTCCACCGAAGCGAAGGATTCCCAGCGGAACGATTTCGAAAACCAGGCATGGACGAACGAGCCCAGCGCGATGCCGAACACGGTGGCGATGCCGAAGGTAATCACGCGCGAGACATCAGTCGCGTAAGCCAAATATTCCAGGCTATATGCGGTCGGCGCGACAAACGACATCGACTCGGGGCGGTTGGAGCTGGTGCCGAAATAAGCCATTTCCAGCGTCTCCGGGTTCTCTGCCAAACCGAGATGGCCGGTGATATACCAGCCTGCCACCACGATCAGGCCGACGCTCCACCCCGCCAGATTGTTATCGAGATTTTTGCGAAAGCGCTCGTCTTTGTAAACGAAAATCAGGATCGCCAATGCCAGCACGCCGGCGAGCAGGAGTTGCGCGGTCGCCGCGCCTTCGACTCCGGCAAACAGGGTGGGCAATAGCTGTCCGTTTTCGAGATGAACCGTGACCGGGGAAGATTGCAGCACGCCGGTACGGAATATGCCCAGCACGCCCTTCATGGTAACGATGGCCGCAATACCCATAAAAACCAGCACCACGAGCGACCTGATATTTCCGCCGCCAAGACGAACCAGATTTTTGTTGGCGCAACCGCCCGCCAGCGTCATGCCGACACCGAAACACAGGCCGCCCACAATCAACCCCAACCAGAATAAGTTTTTATTCGCGTACAGGGTGCCCGAAAAATCGACGACCCCGAAATACCCCATCAGGTTGACACCGATCATGGCCACCGCGATGGCGAGCAGCCATGCGCGCATACGCCCCCAGTGTTCCATATTCACGACATCTGAGATGGCACCCATCGTGCAAAAATTTGTCCGGTTGGCGATATAGCCGAAAACCGTTCCCAGCCCGAACCCGGACCAGACGACTGTGGGGGTCAAAATTGATGTTTCCATTGATGGATTCTCCCTCAACATGCGGACTCCGCATCTTGATAATTTTTGTTTTGCTTGGGACATCGTCCCGGAAAAAAACCCTGCCTGGCAATGCCAGACAGGGTTAGTTCTTGCTTGTACTGCCGCTTTAGCTGGACATCTCGGTGAGAATGTTCTTGACCCAGCTTTGCGCATAAACCGCTTCCAGCTCGGACAAATCAGGAGAAACGCCGACCGACCCGGGGACGGGAACGATTGCATTCTTGACTTTATCCACCGTGTAAACGCCCGTCACGCTGACCGCTTCTTTGGCCGACAGGAAGCTGTAGCAAGTGTTGACACCCGACATCTCGGTGAGCTCTCTGCCGTTCATCACTGCCACGATGTTGGCGGCGCAGACTTTGGCTTCGGAGTTGGCCGAGTAACCCGACTTGGGCATCGCGCCGGCAATGGAAGAATCGCCGATGACGTGAATGTCTTTTTGCAGGGTTGACTCGAAAGTCATCGGATTGACCGGGCACCACTTCTTGTCCGGCCCGACCAGCCCCGCCACGTGGGCGATGTGACCGGCTTTTTGTGGCGGGATGATGTTGATAACATCGCCCTTGACCTCTTCCAGCCCTTCGATCAAAACGGACATGTTTTTGTTGTCCACTTCGGTGACCTTCTTGGCGGGACGATAGTCGATCAGACCGTCGTAGTGTTTCTTCCAGCCCTTGAGGAACAAGCCCTTCTTCGACACGATGTCGGGATTCGCATCCAGCACAATGATCTTGGAGCCGGGTTTGTGCTGCTTGAGGTACATGGCGATCATGCTGGTACGCTCGTATGGTCCGGGCGGGCAGCGGAATGGAGCCAGCGGAATGGAGAGAACCACCGTGCCGCCGGGTTTCATCGCTTCCAGTTGTTTCCTCAACAGCATGGTCTGCGGACCCGCTTTCCATGCGTGCGGCATGATTTGATCGTCGTAGCCCTTGATTTCGTCGGTGCGGAATTCGACACCGGGAGAAACCACGAGACGGTCATATTTGAAATCGCCTTTGCTGGTTTTAACCGTGTGGCCTGCCGCGTCGATGCCGGTCACTTCGGCCTGCACCACGTTGATGCCGTGGTTGGCTGCCAGCTTGTCGTATTTGATGGTCAGCGAAGACAGATCGGGCATGATGCCGCCCAGATAAAGGTTGCTGAACGGGCAGGAAACGTAATGGTCGTTGCGCTCGATCAAAGTCACCTCGATCGTGGCATCCATCATGCGGATGTATTTGGCCGCAATCGTGCCGCCGTAGCCGCCACCGATCACCACCACTTTGCGTCCGTTGGCCATTGCCGGCGAACTCGCACAACCGGCCATACCGACGGTCGCGGTTGCCGCTGCACCAGCACCGAGGAGTTTCAGGAAATTTCTGCGTTCCATTGTCATGTTATCTTTCTCCTTGTTATTTCTGGCTGGCGTAGAAATGAGCCACAGCTTCCCAGTCGGCGCTGGACAGGGACTTCACCTTCTCGGCCTTCTTCTCGGACATCTTGCGTGCGCCGCTTTGCAATTCACCCATCTGAATCTGCAAATACTTCAGCCACTGACCGGCCACCATAGGTGTGTCTTCCTCGAACTCCTTGCCGTTCTCCAGATGGCAACGTTTGCAGGTGTTGTCGTAAACGGTTTTGCCTTTAGCGACCAGAGCCGGATCAACCATATCGGTTTGCGCCTGTGGTTTTTGCTTGGCGAAGAATTCGGCCATCGCCACCACTTGCTCATCCGAATAGCCTTTGGCCAGACGGCTCATCACCGTTCCGGGACGCTCTCCGCTCTTGAACTTCTTCATGGCATCAATGAAAAACGCCTTCGATTGCCCGGCCAGGCTGGGCATGCTCGGCCCCGCGCTGGCACCGTGCGTGCCGTGGCAACCGGCACAAGCGTTGGACAACATCGCCGCGCTGGGCTGTGCCGCATGCGCCACAGCCGAAACGGCAAAGGCACTGATTGCCAAGACCAATCCACTCCATTTTATTTTCATGCTTGACTCCTCTCTCTGAAAAACAGCTCCCCAAAGTGGGTATTGCAACCACTACTCCCCTACAGCTGAACTACCTTTTTTGCTTCTTTTTCGCTTTGCTACTTTACTGTTTTACCGCATTAAAACTGGCCTCGGCATTATCCAGGCCGAGGGTATAACCCAACGAAACATGGTGGAAACGGCCATCGGCGTAATCGTCGTGAATCGCGAAGCCCAGGTTATATAGCTTGCCCGGCTCAATGGTGTGGTCGCCCTTGCCGCCCGCTGCCAGCGTGCGCTCAAAAACCACCGTCCAGTGCTTGCCGCTCTTTTTGCCTACCGCCTTGACCAAACTGCCGCCGCCGCCCATGTGGCGCGCATCCAGCACATAACCGTCAACGGCTTTTGCACCCTTGCCGCTATTGAACTGGATCAAGTCCATGAATTTACCTTCCTTGAGTGCTGCTTCGATCTCGGCATCCGACTTCAACTTATCCCAGCCGCCGCGCGGTTTGCCGGACAGTACCAGCCCGGTGCGCGACTCCTTGATATATTTGGTTGCACCCTCGCCCCAGCCTAGCGCTTTGGATTTTTCGTGTGTCTTGGCCGCATCATTGGCATCCGGCATGCCGCGCAAGTCTTCGTGGCAAGTGGCCCAGCAACCGCCGCGATCCGCGAATTCCACCTTGTTTTCGTCGAACATGACCGTCAGCTTCATGTTGTTCTTGGCATCCATCTTTTTGTCGCCGCCGCTCTTGGGGGCATCCCACTCAAAGCGCAGATAAACCTTTTTGCCATCATGCGCGGCCTGCACCGAAACCGGAATAGAACCGACCTTGCCTTTGGGCACAACCCCATCCAAAGGTTGGCGCAAATTGCCCACCGGCTTGCCCGCCGCGATCTTGTCGCCGATTTCGGTGGCATCGGTGTCGTGACATTTAATACATGCGCGTTTCTTGACCTCTATCTGGTTGGAGGCGGAGTGATCTTTCTTGGTCAACACCCATTCCAGACTGGATTGACCCGGATAAAAAACCGGAATTTTGGTGGCCGGCACTTTGCTCCAGTCCGGCGCAGCCCAGACGGGGCCGACAACCGCAGCGCACATCGCCGCAACAACGAATTTTTTCATCAGATAACTCCCAAAAAATAATTAACTTTTACAAAAATCGGCATCCAGCCAATGCCGAACTCCGAATTATTGACCCGCTGTGGCCGCTTCCTCTTCTTCCAGCAGATGATGAATCGCCTTGTGCGCAATGCCCTTGTGGCATTCGATACACGTCAGATTATCTTCCTGCGCCTCTTCGTGTTTAATCTGGGAACGCGACTTCTGTTTGGTGGTATCCATGGTGGCAAAGCTGTGACAGTTGCGGCATTCTTTGGAATCCCGGCTCTGCATGCGCTCCCAAACGCGCTTGGCCATCACCAGACGGTGGGCTTCAAACTTCTCCGGCGTATCAACCACACCGCTAATGTGGCCTATTATGTCGCGCGCGGCAAATAATTTTTGCAGCGATTTATACAGATAATCGGTGGGGGTCTTGCTGCTGGCAACGTGGCAGTCCGAACAATTCACGGTCGTGCCGCTGCGGTTCTTGTAATGGACGGTTTGTTTCAGCTCTTCATAAGGAATGGTCATTTCGTGACACGAAGTACAAAACTCGGAGCGATTGGTCCACTCCATCGCCGTATTGACCCCGCCCCAAATAACGATACCGATTGCGATACCGATTACCAGCAGTGTCAGAAATGAACACTGTGGCGGCTTCTTGAATTTCGCCCAAAAGCCCACCTTGGGCGCAGCACTCTGCTTATCTCCCATCTTTACCTACCCCCAGTTATAGTTATATTTACAGCTAAAAATTGCAAAGGGTTGCCCGTGAATACCACGAACAACCCCCACCGCTACTTTTTGTATTTTGAAATATGCATCGTTATCAGCCAATTGCCACCACATCGGAACGAGTGTCGCCCCGGTTATCCACCCAAGAAAGTGTGACTTTTTCACCGACCTTGCCACCCTTGAAGCGGAACCCCATCAAAGGGTTTTTGGAAACCGGAGTGCCCAACTGGATTTCGAGAACGGTACGGTCACCATGCTGGAACTTGACATCGGTGATATACCACGCAGGAACCAGATTGCCCGCCTCATCTTTGCGGCGACCATTCTCCATTGCATGTTGCATCAACGCTTTAACTTCGACCACGCCATCCTTGAGTGATGCGCGCATTTTGCTCGGATTGCCCATTAGCAGCCTCCCCCGGTTACTTTAACTTCCCGTGAGACCCGGTAATACTTGCCTTCAGCCTTGACCAGCACGACCAGCTTGGAAGTCTGTGCCATTTTGATGCGAGTGGAAATATAACCTTCCGTCCCTTGAGGAAACGTAAAATTGGCAGCCAGCGCGGTCGGGTTCTTATCGACCAGGATGGAAATCTGTTCGGTGCGAGGGAACATACTTTCCACAGTAATTGAGACTTCCGCCCCGTTTTCCGCAATTTCCGGCGCGGTCAGAATAATCTTGGCGCTTTCCAGCGGCACGATCCCGCCCATCGCATCCAGCGCCTCCCCCAGCGATTTAGCCTCAAACGCCGCCCGCTTCACCCCTGCCCACGCTGGCAGCGAAGTTAAACCCAAGGCGGTAAAAACGCCCAGCAGGCCCAAGCCGCCGCCCGTTTTGAGCACCTTGCGGCGCGCCACGTCAATCGTTTTATTTTCAGAACGCCGCATCAAAACTCCTATCAGAATGGTTTTGTATTTAATCCTGACACAAAACAATCGTCCATCACCTGCAAGGGGCGCACATATAACCCTTTCGGGTTAGGCAACTATATGAATATATTAGTAATTACTAATGGTTGTCGCTTACCGCAAAACGATTGGATGGGAGGCGCTGTGCAATATATACCCGGGTCAGCCATTGACTGAATTCATTGTTGTGGAGCGAGCTTGCTCGCAGTCTGATGAATTCTTAAATAATCCTAGAAAATGCGGTTGAGGGGGTTGTAGGGGCGAATATATTCGCCCGCTCAACGTGTTATGTGCGAATGAATTCGCACCTACACTGTCGGCGTAACGCTTTGGATTTTCGGAGTATTCAGCTTCAACTGAGTATTCTAGGATAATGCAGTTTTTGAAATACCAACTGCTCGGGAAGGCGCATGAATGCTTGATCCGCGTCTTGTGATCGCTGGAGAATGGCGTATTTATTGGCCTCCGGCGAAGTGGTGTTTTGAAAACACCTGTTTTTAGGCAGTTTTCGCAGATTTAACCTTAAAACTGTAGTTGACGTTGAACACTCCAAAAAACCAATGCGTTACGCCGATAGTGTAGGTGCGAATTTATTCGCACCTATAAACCCCTCAACTACGTTTTCTAGGTTTAACCCACTATATCCACTTACCCCCTTGTCAGAGGAAGAGTTGGCTCGGCTCCTCTCCTGTTAAGGGGGTGGCTGGATGGGGTTTTAGCTTTTCAGGTCACCACCCGAACATCACCCACGCGTGCGCCCGCGCGGCGCTGGTGGTATTTGGAGGACAGTTCTTCCCATTCGATCACCAGCGTGCCGCCGGTAATCTCGTGTTGCCGTTCCCAGTTTGACATCAGGTCCAGGCAGGTGTGGTCGATGTAATCCAGATGTTCAAAGTGAACATGCACTTCGGCTCCCGGCCTGACATCTTCCAGAGCCGCCGCGAGTTGCGGCAAACGGATCAAGGTGGCTGCGCCTTTCAGGTGTATCTGCACCCGGTTGCGGAAAATGTCTTCGTCCCATTTTATTTCAAGGTGGGAGAACGCATACAGCAACTTCAGAATGGAAAGCCCCAAACCGATCAACACTCCTTCCAGCAGATTGCTGGCGACAATCACGACAACTGTGACCAAGTTAACGACCCTCGCCTAAAGGCGGGGGCTTAAGATTACGGCTCAAGCCGGTACTTGTGCCGACCTTCGGTCGGCTTAAGTCAAAGTCAAAACCAGCTGT
>JAGVNQ010000002.1 GCA_020053195.1 Sideroxydans sp. | reverse complement strand
GCGCCTCCATTCGAGCTTGCAGCCGCATCCGGTCTTCGATCAATTCCTGCTTGCGGGTTTGCACGGCAAAATAGCTTTGCGCAAAAGCAATCTCCGGCTTGCGCGGGTCGCCGTTCTGGGCGATCAAATAGCAGGCGTAGCGCGTGAGCATAAAGTCATCAATTTCGCGCTTCGAGCCGCTGCCCAGTTCGACCATTTTCGTGATGCCACGAAAATGGTCTAAGGCCGCATGGCCGCTGGCCTCGCAGGATTCCGTCGCGCGATTGATGGCGGTTTGAAAATTTTCCCAACGGGCATAACCCAAGTGGGCTTGCAGATCGCGGGCGAACCAGAATTCAATGCCATCCGCATCGGCCCGCTGCACAGCGGCTTCAAGATTGCGCTGCAAATTTTCTAGCTGTTTATCCATGGTATAGCCTCCACTGCTTTAGGTCTGATTCGGTCATGGCTGGCTCGGTTGGGTTGCATCATCAGGGAAGAGTGCTGGCAAATCGAATCGGTAACGCGCCAGAAATGCATTCAGGATATTCTGGAACAGCGTCTTGGTGTCCTCGCCCATTTCCCTCGGCTCATAGGCGGAATATTTGCCGTGGCTCAACAAGTTCAAGGCTCTGGCGAACAGCACTTCGTCCTCTACGCCGTGGATGCAGGCAGAAAAATCATCGAAGCCAAAAAAGGTGGCGGTCTTTTCCAGAATGCTGCGCAGCATGTTGAAGTGGTGCGTGTAGAGCTTGCCAGATGCCGATGCCTGTTGCAGTTCGCTCAACATCGCAACATGGTGGAAGAAAGGCGTGTCGTCAGTTGCGCGCAAGGTGTAGCTGTCTGCTTCCTTGCCTCGGTGCAAGAAATATTGCTTGCGCGATGACTTCGATGACTTGAACTCATTGCACATCACATTGAAAAACAGCCCGTGGTGCGACGAGATCACGGCCTTCACCCTATCCTTGCCTTTCTTGAGCAGTTGCGCCAAGTCGCTGGCGACCGCAATCGCATTGTTGTCGTCCAGCGAAGAAATCGGGTCATCAATATAGAAGAATTTAACCCAGGAATATGCTTCATCACCTTCAATGCTCAATTCGCAAATCGCCAAGAAGATGCACCAGATAAAAATATTTTCCTCGCCGCGCGACACCTTGATGTAGTCAGCATCGCCACGGGAGAAAGTAATGGTCGATTGCTCATAGTCGATCCTGAAATCGAAATCGGCATAACGCTCCAGATAGGCAAAGATTTTCTCTTCCAGCGCCAGCTCCTTAAAGCCGGAAAAGAAGCGCGAAGCCGAATTGATCTTCAAATGCCTTTCGCTGTCGCCGTCCAAGTCATTGTCCCAATGAAACAGGTCTTCTGTGTAGGCGTTGAAGTACAGCGTATCGCGCTCAAACTCGGCAACGGTTAGCGGCATCCCGACCGTATCGCCAACGTGGAGAGGACGCGTTATTTTCTTCTTGCCCGCATCCTTGAATGCCATAGAAAGCCGCGTTTTCCCCGTACCGTTGTAGGCATAGAGCAACACAAAATCCTGACTGTTCAGGTCGTCGCGCAGCCGTTGCACCAGCCGGTGCATGGATTTGAAAGCGTAAATTTTGGGTTGTCCGCTCATTCCTGCACCTCGTCAGCGGAGGGGAAAAGTTGCTGCATCAGGCCTTTTTTGTGCGCCTTGAGCGTGGCTAGCTTTTGGGTTTGCGTGGCGATCAAGTCGTCGAGGGAAGAAAGGCAGTTGGCGATTTTTTGTTGTTCGGGGAGAGTTGGGTGCTTAATTTTGAAGTCTGTTAGGACTTCTTTTGTAATTGTTTTAATTATCCCACCAGGTGCTTTTTCTTTCTCTATTTCAAATAAATTTTGAATAGTAAAAGCAAAAAACATCTTGTCTGTTGGTTTGAAAAATTCCTCAAATATCAAAAGAGTTCTATCGATATAAGCATCATATTGAGTAATAGCTACGCGACCAATCGACCCCTGTAGGGTAACAATTAGAGTCTCTTTCGGTATAAACACACTTTGAGCGGCAGCAAGTTTACTTATTTTGCTTTTGGTTTTTGGTTTGAGCTGCAAGTCATTGCCCACGTCATAGACTTGAATAAACGGGTATCCATTTTCATCATCGAACCATTCTGGTAAACCATAGGGCTGCGGAAAACTACCGCGACGAAATTTACCCATCTGGCCTAATGTAAACACGTCCCACTCCCCCGCATCGCGGAATTCAGGGAAGCGCAGTTTGGGCAGGGTTTCGCCTTCTGCCGGAAAAAGCTGCTGCATCAGGCCTTTTTTGTGCGCCTTGAGCGTGGTTAGTTGTTGGGCTTCTGCGGTGATGAGTTCGTCGAGGGATGCGAGGCAGTCGGCGATTTTTTGTTGTTCTGAAATTTGAGGAAAATGAATTTCAAATTCATTAATTTGTCTTGCGCTTATATGCGGTATTCCTGAACTGGTATTTATTCGATCAACGTAATTTTGAAAGCTTATCGAATTAATTTTCTGAAAGAGAAATTGGGTGGATATTGATCTTTTTGCTCGCAGCCTTGCAACACGCTGAACGAGTAATGCGCCCTTATCTCGCAGTGTTATCAAGGCAACATTTTTGCCTACTTTTGACCCGTCCATGGCAATGACCAAATCATCAATCTCAGTTTTGTATTTTTCTATTTTGCTTATGTCGCCGAGAAAGTATCTATCGATTTCTTTGTTGTGACGAACTACTCCTTCGGTTATGTTTATTCCTCTAAGTAATATCGTTCCTTTGGGGTTTTCTGATATTTCAACACCGTCGAATGGATAGCCAGACAGCAAATCGACCTCCTCCCCAATCGCATCCAGCACCCACTCCCCCGCATCCCGAAACTCAGGAAAGCGCAGCTCAGGCACTTTGCAGCTAGCGTCCGGCTTCGTCATGCCTCCCCCGATTTCTTGGCAGGCATTGGGCTGTTCAGTTGCTTCACCACCTTATCGAAGTCGCTTTCAAACAGTCTGTCCTGCACGATACGGTATTTTTCAAATTCGCTTTCCGCGTGTGCTCTGGCAATTTCCGCCGTGACTTTGCCCGCGTCCTGCAAAATATTCCGGTCTGTCGCTTCGATGAACTTGTTCAGCCGGGCTTCCCAATCCTGCATGGTCATCGGTATCTGCCGTAGCGCCATGTCTTCGGCAACATCCAGATAGGCCGAAACCAGCCGTTGCAATTGCGCCATTTCGTGTGCGGTCAAATAGTTTTTCGCGACGCTCACATCGAATTTTTGAATTTTTCCTTTCTGTGCATCCTTCCAGGTCGTCAGCCCCATATTGTCTTTTCCGGCATCGGCGCGGTGGTAGATAACTTCTGCCGCCGTTTGCCCGTGGATGGCCCAATGCAGTTTGTTTTGCACGAAGGCAAAAAAACGTTGGGTGGCTTGCGCCGTCACGTCATAGTCGATGGAGGTGGCATAGATGTCGGTGATTTTCTGGTAGAACTTGCGCTCGGAGAGGCGGATTTCCCGTATGCGCTGCAACTGCTCTTCAAAATATTTCCGGGTAAGAATTGAGCCGTCATTTTTCAGACGCTCATCATCCATGGCGAAGCCTTTGATGGTGAATTCTTCGATGATGGTGGTTGCCCATTTGCGGAACTGCACGGCACGTTCGGAATTGACCTTGTAGCCGATGGCGATGATCGCCGCGAGGTTGTAGTGCTTGGTGTTGTAGCTTTTTCCGTCGGCGGCAGTTATTCGAAAATCTCGAATAACTGCCTCTTCTTGCAGCTCGCTGTCGGAGAACACCTTTTTCAGGTGGTAGTTGATGGTGTGCGTTTCAACATCGTAGAGCTGCCCCATCATTTTCTGCGTGAGCCAGATATTTTCTTCGGCGTAAATTGCTTCGACACCGCTCTGGCCGCTGGCGGCGATAAAGGTCAGGTATTCGGCTGCCGAGGAGCGAACTATGTTGTCGTGGCGGATGAGTTTATTACGCATACGCTGTCAGCCCGGAAATCTCTCGCCCTTGCGCCAGCTTGAGCAGCAGCGGCATCAGGTCTTCCATCAAGGCCAGTTCCTTTTGCGTTCGGGCTTTCCAGCCCAGCCCCAGCGGGGCGAGCAGGTCGCTCAATTTTTCGCCGTCAAAGATCATGCGCTGCATGATGCCATCGACAAAGGCTTGCAGGGCGGCGGTTTCCAGCCCGTGCATTGCGGCGGTTGCTGCGAGTTGGCTGGCGAATTTTTCGGCCTTGAAAGTTTCATAACCTTGGCGGATGTCTTGTTCGTTCAGGCTTTCGCCTGCCTTGAGCGTGCCGATGTAGGCGGCAATGTCTTCGCGCTGGTCGAGGAATTTGGCATCGGATTCGATCAGGCCGATCAACTGGGCGCGGGTCATCTTTTGCTTGCCCGGCATGGCCTGGGTGTAGCGGGCGATCAGCCCCATGATGTAGTCGTAATCCACCACGGTGGAAGCGAACAGCACGAATTCAAAATCGAGTTGTTGCACCGGGTTGGCATCGTCGCCGCCACGACCTTGCTGGGCACGGAGGCGCTGGGCAGTATCCAGATACATGCCCCGGAAGGCGCGCAGTTGGTCTTGCGGGATGATCTGTTCGATGCTGACGTTGTTTTCCGGGCTGAGGTCGGTGTATTGGTCTAGTTGCGTTTTGAGGCGCTGCACTTCTTTAAACAGGTTGATGAACTGACCGCGCGCATCGTCGCCCTTGAGGTTGGCGACTTGTTCCGCCGCGCAGGTCAAGCCTTGCGATTCCATGAACTGGTCGAGTGTGCTGACGGCTTTTTCCAGCTTGCCGATGACCACCGGGGCGGCATCGACCAGCCAGATTTCCTTGGGGGCTTTGGTCGATTCGCCGGAGAACAGGGCGATGGCTTCATTGACCGCCTCTTCCTGCTTGCGGAAATCGAGCACGTTGCCGTAAGGCTTGGTGTCGTTGAGGATGCGGTTGGTGCGCGAGAAGGCTTGAATCAGGCCGTGGTGCTTGAGGTTCTTGTCCACATACAGCGTGTTGAGGTATTTGGAATCGAAGCCGGTGAGCAGCATATCCACCACGATGACGATGTCGATCTTTTCGGCGTGTTTCAAATCCTTGTTCGGGTATTGCTGATCTTTGATGCGCTTTTGCACATCCTGATAGTAACGGTCGAATTCGTTGATGCTGTGGTTGGTGCGATAGCGTTCGTTGTAATCGGCGATGATGGTTTTCAGCGCGGCTTTCTTTTCTTCCGGGGCTTCTTCGTTGTCGGCCTTTTCTTGCGGTAGGTCTTCCTGTATCTGCTGCACGTCATTGTCGCCTTCGGCTGGGGGCGAGAAGACGCAGACGATGTTCAGCGGCAGGAAGTTGCTGTCTTCCGCCTGCTGTTTGGACTGGATGTCCTTGAACAAGCGGTGGTACTCGATGGCATCGTTAATCGAGGCGGTGGCGAGGATGGCGTTGAATTTGCGCCCGTTGGTGGCGGCATCGTGTTTGTCCAGTATGGCTTTGACGATGGCTTCTTTGGTCAGCGTATCACCGGCCTTGGGCTTGGCCTTGCCTTCACCCTTAAAGTAGTCGATGTGAAAGCGCAAGACGTTGCGGTCTTCGATGGCGTGGGTGATGGTGTAGGCGTGAAGCAGCTTTTCAAAAATGTCCGCTGTGGTCTTGAACGAGGCAACCTCGCCTTGAATTTGCTGGTAGCTGGCGTTGGCCTCGAAGATCGGCGTGCCGGTGAAGCCGAAGAGCTGTGCGTTGGGGAAGAATTCTTTGATGGCTTTGTGGTTCTCGCCGAATTGCGACCGGTGACATTCGTCGAAGATGAACACGATGCGTTTGTTGCGCAGCGACCCCAGCCGTTCCTTGAAGTTGCGTTTGTTGCTGCCATCGAGCGCCAAGCCGAGCTTCTGGATAGTGGTGACGATCACCTTGTCGGCGTAGTCGTCGGAAAGTAATCGTCTGACCATCGCTTCGGTGTTAGTGTTTTCTTCGACGCACTTTGCCTGAAACTTGTTGAATTCTTCGCGCGTCTGCCGGTCGAGGTCTTTACGGTCAACAACGAACAGGCATTTGTCGATGTCCGGGTTGTCCTTGAGCAGGGTCGCGGCTTTGAAAGAGGTGAGCGTCTTGCCGCTGCCGGTGGTGTGCCAGATGTAGCCGTTGCCCCGGTTTTGATGGATGCAATCCACGATAGCCTGCACCGCATAGATTTGGTAGGGGCGCATCATCAGCAACTTTTGCTCGCTGGCGACCAGCACCATGTAGCGGCTGACCATTTCGCCCAACGTGCATTTGGCGAGGAATCGCTCGGCGAAGTCGTCGAGGTGGGAAATTTCCTTGTTCGCTTCGTCGGCGAATTGATAGACCGGCAGGTAGCGCTCGTCCGCATCAAAATTAAAATGCTGACGGTTGTTGTTAGCGAAATACCTGGTTCTTGAGCGGTTGCTAACGATGAAGAGTTGCACGAAACAAAGCAAGGTATTGGTGTAGCCGTTGCCGGGGTCGTTCTTGTAATCGACGATCTGCTGCATGGCGCGGCGCGGGCTGACATCAAGCGCCTTGAGCTCAACCTGCACGACCGGCACGCCGTTGATGAGCAGAAGCACATCATAGCGGTGGTGGCTGTTGTCGGTGTTGATGCGGAGTTGGCTGACCACCTCGAAGGTGTTTTTGCACCAGTCCTTGATGTTGACCAGCGTGTAATGGAGCGGTGTGCCGTCTTCCCGCTGGAAGGTGTTTTGCTCGCGCAAGACTTTCGCTGCGGTAAATACATCAGCGCTGACGATTTCATCCCTCAGACGGGAAAATTCGGAGTCCGTTAAGTGTACGCGATTGAGTTCCTCGAACTTCTGGCGGAAATTATTTTCCAGTGCCTCACGGTCACGTATGTCGGGGCGATACGAATATTTGAGCCCTTCTAACTTCGCAATGAAGTCTTTTTCGATTTGGCTTTCCGTGGTGGTCATTGGAATCTCTTTAGCAGGCTATCCGTGTGATTGTAGCAAATGGAATAGCATTGCTTGGTTATCTTAGAAACCCGCCACAGTCCGCTTTTAGGCCATGAGTGGGTAACTCACGTGGTGTGCATGACCGTCTCCTTCTGGCACATACCAGTCATAGGGCAGCCAGAATGCCACCGGTAGCTATGGCCGAAGACCAGCCGCACTAAGCTCACTCTGTGAGCGGATAGTCCCCCCGACTGCGCTTGTCGGCATGCTCACCCCTGCCGTTGTGCGAGCGCCAGTTCCACCAGCCAGACCGCGTCATCGACCGAGATGTCCATCTGGCTGGTGATGTCCAATCCTCTGTCCTCGAACACGTCCTCGCCGAGATGCGCTTCTGCCCACGCCCACACGATTTCGTCGCGCCGTTTGAGCAAGGCTTCGATGTGCGGGCGGTAGAGTATGAACAGCGCGCTGATCCAGCGGTTCACCGGCCATGAGGGGAAGGCGTGGTCGATGACGAAGCGATCCAGCATGCGCATCACCTGTTCGGCGGGATACCACGCTTCGGCGGTTACCCAGCGGTTGGTGGTGAACAGGCCGGTCGGGAAGCCGTAGCCGTCCATGGCGATGGCGATCAGGTGCGACAGTGCTTCATCTGCTTGCGGCCATGGGTCGGTGGCGGGATATTCGATGGGTGCAACACCGATGGGCATCCCCTTGGGGCGCAGGAAGCAATGAAAGTGGCCGTGTTCGCCTGTTTCGCTGCGGTGCGCGTGGTAGTAATACTGCGCATGGGTTTCGCGGTCGTAAACGTCGTCGGCGGGATAGTGGTTGAATTCGTAAAACGTTTCGCCCTTGTGCAGGGCATCGCGCAATACTTCTCCGACGAGGTTCAGTTCGGCTTTTTTCAGCACGCGGTAAATTTCAATAATCTCGCGCCCCGACTGGCGCATGGCGTGTAACTG
>JAGVNQ010000233.1 GCA_020053195.1 Sideroxydans sp. | reverse complement strand
AGCTACTCCGGCTGGGCTGCTGCGGCCACCGGCTTCATGCTGAATAACGACTTGCTGATCGTCACCGGCGCGCTGGTCGGTTCTAGCGGTGCGATTCTGTCCTACATCATGTGTCGCGCAATGAACCGCCAATTCCTCAGCGTGATCGCGGGCGGCTTCGGCTCGGCTGGCGGCACAGTGGTTGTCGCCAGCGGCGATGCGCAACCGGCGGGTGAAGTGGTGGCGATCAGCGCGGTTGATACCGCCGAGCTGCTGCGTGACGCGAAGAACGTCATCATCGTGCCCGGTTACGGCATGGCGGTGGCGCAGGCGCAGCACACGGTGTATGAGATCACCCAGTTGCTGCGCGAGAAGGGTGTCAACGTGCGCTTCGGTATCCACCCGGTCGCCGGACGTATGCCCGGCCACATGAACGTGCTGCTGGCTGAAGCCCGCGTGCCGTATGACATCGTGATGGAAATGGACGAGTTGAACGAGGACTTCCCGGATACCGACGTGGCCATGGTAATCGGCGCGAACGACATCGTGAACCCCGCCGCGCAGGATGACCCGAACAGTCCCATCGCCGGTATGCCGGTGCTGGAAGTGTGGAAGGCCAAAACCTCCATCGTGATGAAACGCAGCATGGCCTCCGGCTATGCGGGAGTCGATAATCCGCTGTTCTACAAAGAGAACAACCGCATGTTGTTCGGTGATGCCAAGAAGATGCTGGACGAGGTATTGGTAGCGCTGAAGGCGTAAGGTGAAATAAAAATTGGGGCGTGGTTCGGGTGATGACCCGACCCACGCCCCTTTTGTTTGGGTGCGCTAAGGTAGCGTAAATCCTTGTAGGTCGGGCTTTAGCCCGACATGTCGGGTTGAAACCCGACCTACGAAATCGTTCCGCACATTTACATCGTGCGACATTACGCCAGTTGCATTTTTTTCGCGGCTAAAAGCCGCTGCTACAGTTATCATTGCGGTACTAAATATTTTAACAGCGAGGCAGCGGCAGTATGTCTCTAATCAGTTTGAAGAACGATTGGTTGCGCGGTATTTTGCTGGCATTGGTTTACTTTGCCGCCGCGCAAATCGGTCTCAAATTGGCGCTGTCGCACCATACCGTCACCCTGTTCTGGCCGCCTTCCGGCATCGCGCTGGCCGCGTTGCTGATTTTCGGCTGGCGCGTATTCCCCGCCATTATCGTCGGCGAATTCTTCGCCATTCTGTATTCCGGCTTGGCTGTTTCCACCGCGCTCGGCATCTCCGTCGGCAATGCGCTGGAAGGTTTGCTGGGCTGGTACTGGTTGCGCCGCCTTGGCTTTGACGAGCGCATGCGCAGTTTGCGCGATGTCGGCATGCTGTTCGTGTTCGGTGTATTGCTCAGCCCGCTGGTCGCCGCCGTCAATGGGGCATTCTGGATTTGGCTGGCAGACGGCGGCGCGTGGAGCGACGCTGTGCGCACCGCGCGCTACTGGTGGATGGGCGATGCGCTGGGCATCGCGCTGTTCGCGCCGCTGATCCTGTCCTGGCTGCGCGGCGACACGCTCAAGTGGACGCAAGAGCGGGTGCGCCGTGGCGTGTTTGTGCTCATTGTTCTGTTGGTGTCCTGCACCATTTTTTTCCTCGACTTGCCCAATCATCTGTTGCAGTTCGGCTTGCTGTTTCCTTTGCTGGTCTGGATTTCGCTCAACTTCAATTTGCGCTGCGTCAGCAGCGCGCTGCTGTTGATCTTTTTCAGTTCCATGGCCGGGATGCTGGCGTTCGATAATTTGAGCGCGGCCAACATCGAAATGCTGCTCGATTTCGTGTGGCTGTACAACTTGCTGTTTGCGCTGACCGCGCTTAGCGTGACTGTGCTGAACGCGCAACGCAGCCGTAGCGATCAGGCGTTGCACCTGAGCGAAGACAATCTCAAGCGCGCGCAAGAAATCGGCGGGGTAGGCAGCTGGAGTCTGGATTTATCCAGCAACCAGTTGCAGTGGACGGACGAGACCTACCGCATTTTTGGCATTCCGCCGGGAACGCCGCTCGCTTACCGGGAATTTTTGCAGCACGTGCATCCCGAGGATAGGGATAGAGTCGATCAAATGTGGCAGCGTGCTTTGGGCGGCGCGCCCTACGACATCGAGCACCGGATATTGGTGGGCGACGAGATCAAGTGGATACACGAAAAAGCGTTTATGGATTTTGATGCGAATGGCGGAAAAGTCATCTCCGCCATCGGCACGGTGCGCGACATCACGCGCCACAAACAGGAAGAGGCGGCATTGCATCTGGCGGCCCGAGTGTTTGAAAGCAGCGGCGAAGCCATTCTGATTACCGACGACAAAGCCAGCGTGGTCGCCGTCAACCACGCCTTTATCGAGATGACCGGTTACCGCCGCGAAGAGGTGATGGGCAAAAATCCCAGCATACTAGCCTCGGGCCGCCATGACACCGCGTTCTACCGCACCATGTGGGACGATCTCAACCGCTTCGGCTACTGGCAGGGCGACATTTGGGACAAACACAAAAGCGGGCGCGTTTATCCCAAATGGATGTCGATCACGGCGGTGCGCGACGAGCACGGGACGCTGGTGAACTACGTTTCCATCGCGCGCGACATCACCGAAAAGAAAGATGCCGAGAAAAACATTCATTTGCTGGCCTATTACGACGTGCTCACCGGGTTGCCCAATCGCACGTTGTTGCGCGACCGCATGGGGCAGATGATCGCCACCGCCCACCGCGATAAACAGCAGTTCGCCATGTTGTTCCTCGATTTGGACAGGTTTAAATACATCAACGACTCGATGGGGCACTCGGTCGGAGACCGCCTGTTGCAGTCGGTGGCGCAACGCATTCAGGAAAATGTGCGCGCGAGCGATACCGTGGCGCGGCTGGGCGGCGACGAGTTTATCGTGTTGCTGCACGACGCGGGAGCCAGCGCGGCAGCGGTGGTCGCCAAAAAATTGCTGGACGTGTTGTCCAATCCATTCGATCTGGATGGTCAGTTCATCTCCACCCATGCCAGCATCGGCATCAGCATCTACCCCGATCACGCGCAGGACTCCGACACGCTCATCAAGAGCGCCGACATGGCCATGTATCACGCCAAGGAAGAAGGGCGCGGCAACTTCCAATTCTTCACGCCGGACATGAACTTCCGTGTCGATATGCTGTTCTCCATGGAAAAAGATTTGCGGCTGGCGCTGGAGCGCGACGAATTTTTCCTGCAATACCAACCGCAAGTCGATCTGACCACGGGCGCACTTTGCGGGGCCGAAGCCTTGATCCGCTGGAACCATCCGCTGAAAGGGCTGGTTCCGCCCGGAGATTTTATTTTGGTGGCGGAAGAGACCGGGCAGATCGTCCCCATCGGCGAATGGGTGTTGCGCACCGCGTGCGCCCAGCGCGTGGCATGGCGCGAAGCGGGGCTGGGCGATTTTGCGATTGCGGTCAACTTGTCGATGCGCCAATTGCGCCAGCCGACACTGGGCGAGATGGTGAAAAGTGTGCTGAAAGAAACCGGGCTGGAGCCGAAATATCTGGAGCTGGAAATCACCGAAGGCATCATGATGGGCGACAACAAAATCGCGCTGCGTTTCTTGGACGAGATGCACGAGCTGGGTGTGCATTTATCCATCGACGATTTCGGCACCGGCTACTCCAGCCTCAACTATCTGAAAAAATTGCCGGTGGATAAACTCAAAATCGACCAGTCTTTTGTCAGCGACATTGAAACCGACGAAAGCGATGCCGCCATCATCCGCTCGATTATCAGCCTCGGACACCGGCTCAATTTGCGCGTGATCGCCGAAGGAGTGGAGAAGCAGGAGCAGCTCGACTTCCTGCACATACGCGGCTGCGACGAAATTCAGGGCTACTTCTATTCGCGCCCGCTCTCGACGGATGCTTTCTTTGAATTCGCCAAACATCCGCCACGGATTGTGTAGGGTGGGCACGTT
>JAGVNQ010000069.1 GCA_020053195.1 Sideroxydans sp. | reverse complement strand
GCGGCGATGGCGGCGAAATCGGGGCGGGCTTGGATGATGGAGGTGTTCATGATTTGTAAAATAATTGAGCCACGGATGGACACGGATAAACACAGATAAAAGCACGGGGTGCATCTGTGAATATCCGTGTCCATCCGTGGCTAAGTAGTTTCTTCGATTTCATGCTGCGAACTCCCGCGCAATCCCGTTCAAATAATTCCGCATCACCGCAAAATATTGTTCGTCCTGCATCAAGAATGAATCATGGCCGTGCGCGGAAGTAATTTCGGCGTAGCTCACATCGCGTTTGTTGTGCAGCAGCGCATGCACGATCTCGCGCGAACGTTCGGGCGCGAAGCGCCAGTCGGTGGTGAACGACACCACCAGAAATTTGGCTTTGGCGGCGGCGAAGGCGCGGTTCAAATTGCCGTCGAGATCGCGCGCTGGGTCGAAATAATCCAGCGCCTTGGTCATCAGCAAATACGTATTGGCATCGAAGTAGGCGGCGAATTTATCGCCCTGATAACGCAGATACGATTCGATTTGAAACTCGATGTCGTAACTGAAATTCAATTTGCCAGAACGCAGCTCGCGCCCGAATTTGTCGGCCATCGCATCGTCGGAAAGATAAGTGATGTGGCCCAGCATACGCGCCAGACGCAGGCCACGCGTGGGTACCACGTTGTGCTGGTAAAAGTCGCCGCCGTGAAAATCGGGGTCGGTCAAAATCGCGCTGCGCGCCACATCGTTGAACGCGATATTCTGCGCGGTAAGGTGCGGCGCGGATGCAATCGCCAACACATGGCGCACGCGCTCGGGGTAGGACAGCGCCCACTGCATTGCCTGCATGCCGCCCAGACTGCCGCCCATTACTGCCGCGAATTGAGTGATGCCAAGCCGGTCGGCCAGCCGCGCCTGCGATTCCACCCAGTCTTCCACGGTGATGACCGGAAAGCTCGCGCCGTATTGTTTGCCGCTTAGCGGATCAATTGAAGACGGCCCGGTCGAGCCGTGACAGCCGCCGAGATTGTTCAGGCCGAGCACAAAAAATTTGTCGGTGTCGATGGGTTTGCCCGGTCCCACCATGTTGTCCCACCAACCGAGATTTTTTTCATCGTCGGCATAAACTCCGGCGACATGGTGATGCCCCGACAGCGCATGGCAAATCAGAATGGCGTTGGACTTGTCGGCATTCAGCGTGCCGTAAGTCTCGTACATCAATTCATAACGCGGCAACACCGCGCCGCTCTTGAACGTGAGCGGAGTTTCAAATGTGGCGTGTTGCGCTTGTACTATTCCGACAGAATTATTCATTGCCTTCAACAAAACCCAAATTAGCCACAGAGTACACAGAGACCACAGAGAAAACTCCGGCAGGGCAATTTGTCGCCGCGTTCTCTGTGTACTCTGTGATCTCTGTGGCAAAAAGATTCAAAAAGAAAAACCCGCACAGCTTGGGCTAGAGCGGGTGTACTCGCTTTAGCTGGAATATTTAACGTGCCCCGCAAGCTGAACTCAAATCGGCACGGGACAGAGTGTCCGTGTTTTGGCGAAAGCTGTCAATTAGGGTTCACGCCTGTGGGTTCATTGCTTTCTCCCGATTGCGAGAAAGAAAGCAGCCGACCAATAATCGCCCGAATTGAATTCCGTGAACCGCGCCGATTTTCGTAGGTCGGGATTTATCCCGACGCTGTTAACAGATTGAAAAAACGTCGGGATAAATCCCGACCTACAAAAACGTGAGGTTCAGGGGTAGGGTTATGCAAACTTGCCATTCGATAAGCCTGTCTTAAGTTTGCCGACCTATTCTGCACACAGCAGCGGGTGTGTGCGCGAAAAAATGAAACCTCATCCAGCGTAGAATGCCGGGCAATTCCAACGAGAAGGGCAACATGAAATTTGGGGTAAACAGATCGGGAGCAAGCCAGTTTGTGCTGGCATTCGTTTGTGCGGCGTTGCCGCTCTGCGCTGCTGCCGGGTTGCAGCTCGACTATAAACTCAGCGCGCCGCAGCAGCCGGGCACGGTGTGGCGTTCGCCCAAAGCGCTGACGTTTGCGCAAAGCCCCGCGCCGCCCGGCGTGACTGCGCCGATGACACTGGCCGCGTTGACCGACCTGGCGCTGCGCAATAACCCCGCAACGCGCGAAGTCTGGCAAGCAGCCAACGCGCAAGCCGCCGCGTTGGGCATGGCCGAAGCCGAGTATTACCCGATGCTGGATTTAAACGTGGCGTTGGCGCGCAGCAAATCTTCCAGCGGCAGCACCACTTCGACCGCCGCGCAGACACGGCTGTCGCCCAGCGTCAGCCTCAGTTATGTGTTGTTCGATTTCGGCGCACGCGCCGCCAACAAACAATCGGCCAGCTATAGTTTGCTCGCGGCGAATTTGAACCAGAACCGCACCTTGCAAGCGGTGGTGTTACGCGTCGAGCAAACGTATTACCAGTTGCTGGCCGCACGCCAGACCGTGGTGGCAGGCGAGCAAACCTTGAAGAATGTGCAGATCAGCGCCGACGTGGCCAACGCGCGCCGCAAGGCGGGGTTGGCAACCATTGGCGATGTGTATCAGGCCAATACCTTGTTGGCGCAAAGCCGTTTGGCCTTGCGCCGTGCGCAGGGCGAGGCCGACAAATTCAAGGGTGCGCTGTGCAACGCGGTGGGTTTGCCCGTGGAAACACCGCTGCCGCTGGCCGAAGCGCAATTGCCCGCGCAGGAAGTTCGTCTGACGGTGGAGGAATATTTGAGCAAAGCCAAACAAACCCGCCCCGATCTGGGCGCTGCCGAAGCGCAGGCGCGTGCGGCGTTGGCCGGTGCGCAGGCGACTGCCGCACAGGGCAGGCCGACGCTGTCGCTGGCCGCCAGCGGCGGCAGAACTTTCAACAATTTCGACAGCGAAAAATTCGGCAACGGCAGCAACAACGCCAGCATCGGCCTCAACTTTTCCGTGCCGCTGTTCGACGGTTTCAAAACCACCCACAGCGTAAAACTGGCCGAGGCACAAGCCGCGCAACTGGACGCAACGCGCGAGCGCGTGGCGCAACAAGTCGAGCTGGATGTGTGGAACGCCTACTTCGATTTGGACACCGCGCAAGCTGCCATTGAAAGTGCGCATGCTTATCTGCGCAGCGCCAAACAAGCGCGCGAAGTGGCGCACGCGCGTTACCAAGCCGGGGTCGGCAACATCCCCGAACTGATGACGGCGCAAGCCAACGAAGCTAACGCGCGCATGGAAGTGATCCAAGCCGAAATGGGCTGGTACGCCAGTTTGTCGCAACTCAATTTTGCAATCGGTGTTTTTTCGTCTGATCTGGAAAACAAATGAACCAAAAAAACATAATTGAGCCACGGATGAACACAGATGAAACACGGATAAAAACCACCTCATCCGGCAAACTTGCACCCACCATTAAGGGAAGTAATATCGCTCGTGCAACACGCGTTTTTATCAGTGACTATCCGTGTTCATCCGTGGCTAACTAAGGTTTTGACATGAAAAAAATTATCATCGCGACGCTGGTCGCACTGGGCTTGGTTGGCACGGGGTATGGCATCTGGTTATACACCGCGCCCAAAACGGAAGAGTCACCTGCTGCGGGTAAACGCGGCGCGAAAGTTACGCCGGTGCATGTTGTTCAAGTTGCCGTTAGCGCCGTGCCCATCGTGCTGGAAGCCACCGGCACGGCGGAGGCCGAGCAGAGCGTGGCGGTGCGCGCGGAAGCGGGCGGCGTGTTGCGCAAAATCCATTTCCGCGAAGGCGATGCGGTCAAGGCCGGGCAGTTGTTGTTCCAACTTGATGCCAGCGTGTCGCAGGCCGAAGTGGATAAAGCGCGCGCCAATCTGGCGCGCGACCAAGCAGCCGCACGCGAAGCGCGCG
>JAGVNQ010000184.1 GCA_020053195.1 Sideroxydans sp. | reverse complement strand
GCGTATCTGGAGGCGGTGGCGAAATCAGCGCCGGTGCAGGAGGAATATGAGGTGTCGCACCACGATCTGGCCTTCGAGTTCATGATGAACGCGTTGCGTCTGAACGGCGGATTCGACAGTGCGCTGTTTTCCGAGCGCACCAGTTTGCCTCTGCTGGCCATACGGCGCGAATTGGAAACGGCGGAAAAGCGCGGCTTGCTGGTACAGGATTTTCAGCGTATTGCCCCGACACCATTGGGGCAACGCTTTCTCAACGATCTGCTAGAGATTTTCCTTGCGGCGGAACACTAAATCCCACACGCCGTGCCCGAGTTTGATGCCGCGCTGTTCAAACTTGGTGAGCGGGCGGTAGTCGGGACGTGGCGCGTAATCAGCGGCGGTGTTTTCCAGCAACGGCTCCGCGCTCAACACGCGCAACACTTGCTCGGCATAGTCCTGCCAGTCGGTGGCGACGTGGATGTAAGCGCCGGGTTTGAGTTTCTGCACCAGTTGCGCGATGAACGGCGATTGGATCAGACGGCGCTTGTTGTGGCGCGCTTTGTGCCACGGGTCGGGGAAGAAGATGTGCGCGCCGTCCAGCGCGCCGTCGGCGATCATGTCGCGCAATACTTCCACCGCATCGTGCTGCATGATGCGGATGTTGTTCAACTGTTCCAAATCAATCAGTTTGAGCAGATTGCCCACGCCCGGCGTGTGAACTTCCAGCGCCAAATAATCAATTTCGGGATGCGCCTGCGCGATGGTCGCGGTGCTGTCGCCCATGCCGAAACCGATCTCCAGTATCTTCGGTGCGCTGCGCCGGAAAGCCTGATCCAAATCGAGAGGGCGCGCCACATAAGGGATGCCGTAACGCGGCAACAAGGTGTCGATAGCGCGCTGCTGTGCCACCGAAACGCGGCCTTGGCGCAGCACGAAGCTGCGGATATGCCGCTTACTGAGATCTTCGGTTTCTGACATTTAGCTGCGCGCAGAAGCGATGATGCCCGCCGTCGGCGAGCTGGGGCTGGCGCTGTACAGTTTCTTTGGCATACGTCCGGCAAGGAAGGCTTCGCGTCCGGCCTCCACGCCTTTCTTCATGGCCGAGGCCATCAGTACCGGATTCTGCGCGGCGGCGATGGCGGTGTTCATCAGTACGCCATGGCAGCCCAATTCCATGGCGATGGCGGCATCCGATGCCGTACCCACACCTGCATCGACGATCACCGGCACCTGTACGCGCTCCATGATGAGTTGCAGATTCCATGGATTGAGAATGCCCATGCCCGAGCCGATCAGCGAAGCCAAAGGCATGATGGCCACGCAGCCGATGTCTTCCAGTTGCTTGGCGATGATGGGATCGTCCGAGGTATAAACCATCACCTGAAAACCTTCGGCCACCAGCGTCTTCGCGGCAGCAATAGTTTCGACAACGTTAGGATAAAGTGATTGCGGGTCGCCCAACACTTCCAGTTTGACCAAGCTGTGTCCATCGAGCAGCTCACGCGCCAGACGCAAAGTGCGCACCGCATCGTCGGCGGTGTAACAACCCGCTGTGTTGGGCAGCAAGGTGTATTTGGATGGCGGCAGAATTTCCAGCAGGCTGGGTTCGTTCGGGTTCTGCCCGATGTTGCTGCGGCGAATTGCGATCGTGATGATTTCCGCGCCGCTGCTTTCGATGGCCGCTTTGGTTTCGGCGAAGTCTTTGTATTTACCCGTGCCGACCAGCAGCCGGGAGGAATAGCTTTTTCCTGCGATGATTAGTTTGTCGTTCATGACTCTGTTCCTGAAAATTTAACCGCCGCCGACTGCGACGACGATCTCAATTTTGTCGCCTTCGGATAATTGTTGCGCGTTGAATGTGCTGCGCGGCACGATCTCGCCGTTGCGCTCCAACGCGATGCGTTTTCCCGTTAATCCCATCTCTTCGACAAGGGTGGTCAAGTTGATTGATTGCTGGAATTGGCGTATTTCGCCGTTGATGGTGATGGTGATCACTTTGCTTATTTTGTCCGTGCTAGAATCCGCGCCGCATTCTACATGCGGGTGTAGCTCAATGGTAGAGCTCTTGCTTCCCAAGCAAGTGACGAGGGTTCGATCCCCTTCACCCGCTCCATTATTTTCGGCTATGACATCTGTAATTTTTTTCGAAAATTTTGCGCAGTAGAAAAATTCTTCCAAAATATTTTGCGCAAACAAATGCTTTTCAGCATCGCCGCACCTGTTTTCAAAAATCAATCTGACCGATTTAGTATGGTATGGCGAGTATGGAACCACTTAGCGCTTTACTTGTCGTCGAAGCACTGCGACAATTTGCCGCGCTGTGGTAAGGGGTAACATAAGGGTGTGTCGGGCACGACGGATTTTGATTTGTTAGGCGTGCCGGGCGCATTGGTTTTTTAACTTCGCTCTGAGGAGGAGACTACTGTGGAAGCTACGCAAGCGACACCAGTAAAGTACGATATGGAAGTCGTTCGATGGTTCACCATCGCGGCTGCCATTTATGCAGTCGTTGGAACGCTGGTCGGTGTGTATATCGCATTGGAACTGGCATTTCCGTTTTTAAACTTTGACATTCCCTACATCACCTTTGGACGTCTGCGTCCGCTACACACCAATGCCGTGATTTTCGCATTCGGCGGTTGTGTGCTGATGGCGACAGGCTTTTATATGGTGCAACGCACGGGTGCCACCAAACTGTGGAGTAATGGCCTGGCTTGGTTCACGTTCTGGGCCTGGAATCTGATTATCGTGTCTGCCGTGGTAACGCTTCCGCTGGGTTTCACATCCGGCAAGGAGTACGCCGAGTTGGAGTGGCCGATTGATATCGCGATTGCGGTGGTGTGGCTGTCGTTTGGTTTGAACCATCTGATGACTGTGGCAATTCGCAAGACCACACATATCTACGTTTCAAACTGGTTCACCATGGGCATGATCGTGATGATCACTTATCTGCACGTGGTCAACAGCATGGCAATCCCGGTTAGTTTGACTAACTCCTTCTCCATCTACTCTGGCGTGCAAGATGCCATGATTCAGTGGTGGTGGGGTCACAACGCGGTGGGCTTCTACCTGACTGGCGGCTTCCTGGGCATCATGTATTACTTCGTGCCCAAGCAATCCGGTCGTCCCGTGTTCTCCTATCGTTTGTCCGTATTGCACTTCTGGGCGCTGACTTTCGGCTACGTTTGGCTGGGCGCGCACCACTTGCAATACACTGCATTGCCTGACTGGACCGGCTCCCTCGGTGCTGCCGTCTCTCTGGCGATGATCATCCCGTCTTGGGGCGGTGCGATGAACGGCATGATGACTTTGTCCGGCGCATGGGACAAGCTGCGTACCGACTACATCCTGCGCTTCTTGGTTGTGGCTTTGGCGTTCTACGCGATGTCCACCTTCGAAGGTCCGGTGATGTCCATCAAGTCCGTTAACGCTCTGTCTCACTACACCGACTGGACTGTGGGTCACGTTCACTCCGGCGCTTTGGGCTGGATGGCGATGGTTGCTTACGGCGCGATGTACCACATGATCAAGAAATTGTGGGGCGTGGAAAAGATGTACTCCGAAGGTTTGGTGAATGTCCACTTCTGGCTGGCGACTATCGGTACTGTGGTTTACATCGTTGCGATGTGGGTTTCCGGCATCATGCAGGGTCTGATGTGGCGTGATTATGACGAGTACGGCACTCTGACCTATACCTTTGTTGAGTCGGTTTCCGCGATGCATCCGTACTACGCGATGCGTGCAGTCGGCGGTCTGATTTTCCACATCGGTACCTTGATTGCTCTCTACAACATCGTGATGACTGTGAGTCGTGCAGGCGCTACGCGCGCTGCTGGTTCCGTTACCGCAAAAGCATAAGGAGTGAGAAATGTCTGATCACGACAAAATGTATTCGACCAAATTTCAGGACAAGATTGAACGCAGCACTGTCCTGATGTTTGTGGTGACCGCGATCGCTGTGGCGGTTGGCGGTATCGTGGAAATCGTTCCGTTGTTCTATCTGCCCAACACTGCTATGTGTTCGAGCGCACTGGCCGGTGCCGATGCGACTTGTAACAAGACAGAGCACAAGGACACCAGCGGTAACGTGATTTCCATGGACAAAATCGTTTGGAATCCAGAAACTTCGGCTCGCAAGACGCTGGAGGAGTGGTTGCCGGGCGACGGTGTTCGTCCTTACAAGCCTTTGGAGTTGGCTGGGCGTAACGTTTACATCCGCGAAGGCTGCTATCTGTGCCACTCGCAGATGATTCGTCCGTTCCGCGACGAGAAGGATCGTTACGGTCACTACAACATCGCAGAAGAGTCCATGTACGACCACACATATCAGTGGGGTTCCAAGCGTACCGGTCCCGATCTAGCCCGTGTCGGCGGCAAATACTCGGATGAATGGCATGTTCGCCATCTGAGCTATCCGCGCGAAGTGGTGCCTGAGTCCGTTATGCCGAACTACTTCTGGCTGTCTGACAGCGCGGTGGATGTGGCCGAAACTGTACAGACTATGAAGGTCTTGACCATCATGCCGTTCAACCCGATACCGAAAACCATCTACACGGATGCTTACATCGACGGCGCAGCTGCGCAGTTGGAAGGCAAAACCGAGATGGAAGCTTTGATTGCTTACCTGCAAGGCATGGGTAACCACATCAAGTTCGAGGAAGGTGTGAACTACCGTGACTAAGCTAATGGGGTACCTTGGCATGGATGTCGCAGCCATGACGACGAACGACTGGCTGGGGGTGTTTTTCGCCCTGGTCTCGGCGATTGGCATGGTGGTGGTCTATTTCATGGTATTCCGTCCGGCGAACAAGGCCACGTTCGAGTCCCAGCGCAGTATGGCGCTGGATGACGAAGACCATATCAATGTGGGAGAAAAAAGATGAGTGATATACACGATGCAGGTGGCGTGCCTACAACAGGGCACGTTTGGGACGACGACTTGGGGGATTTGACGAATCAGCCTCCGAAGTGGTGGATGTTGGGTTTGACGGCTAGTGCGATTTGGTGTGTGGTTTACTTCGCTTACTATCCATCGTTCCCGATTTCCAATGCAGGCAGCTTCTTCAAGGGGATCGGTGGATGGACTGCGATCACCGAAATGGAAGCCGACAAGAGCGTGGTTGATGAAGTCCGTGGTAAGTATGAAGCCAAGCTGAAGGAAATGACACCAGCCGCTATTCTGGCCGACAGTGAATTGACCGAGTATGTGACCCGTTCAGGCAAGGTGCTGTTCGGTGACAACTGCGCGGCCTGCCACGGTACAAACGGCGTGGGTACGGTGGACAAGCAAGGTTTGTTCGCTCCCGTGCTGCGCGACGATGACTGGTTGTTCGGTGGCAAGATTGACGAAATCTACACGTCAATCACAGATGGCCGTCAAGCTGTGATGACTGCGCACAAGGACGTATTGTCCGCTGCGGAGATCGACACGCTGGCCGCTGCTGTCGCTGCCGGCACACCAACCGCAACGCCTTTGTTCGCAGAAAAAGGATGTGTGGTTTGCCACGGTGCAGATGGTAAAGGCATGGCTGTGATGGGCTCTGCCAATCTGACCGATGGCATCTGGCGTTTTGACGGCTCGGTTGAAGGCATTACCCGCACTATTACTTACGGTGTGAATGCCGGACCAGGCGCTCGCGTAGCGGTGATGCCATCCTTCACTGCGGCAGGCAAGTTGAGCGATGCTGAAATGAAGAAGTTGGCAGTTTATGTTTACAAGTTCGGTGGTGGTATAACCGAAGTGGCTGCCGCTCCTGCTGCGCAGTAATTGTGGCTCTGCCTGCGTGGATAAAAACCGCGCAGGCCTTTTCTTAAGGAGAGTTGAGATGAATCACGATATGGTTTTCTGGAGTGTAATAGTCACTGTAGCTGGCTCGTTCTTGGTTCCCGCATGGCTGTTGTTGAGGGCATACCTCAACGCGACCAAGGACAAGGACAAGAAATAAGTTTTTAGCTTCAACGAAAGGGAGGAGAGTTATACTCTCCTCCCTTTTTTATATGGGGCAAGTTATTTGCGAAACCGCGCTGTTGCGAGCGGATTCGGAGATAGATTGATCGCCTGCATATTCTCGTAGGGAAAAAATTAGAAAATCAGGCAATTCAAGGAGAGTCAGTGTGAGTGATGAAACAACCAACAAGGATGTCGGGAGCGATACCGCGATCTATCACGAGTTTGAGACATGGAAAGTCAACAGGGGAGATAAAACAACCCATGCCAAGCGCATGCCGGGTTTTTTTCGAACTGTAAAAAACTACACACAACTGGCTCTGTGGCTTCCATTCTTTTTGTTGCCGTATCTGCGCTGGAACGATAAACAAGCCATCCTGTTTGACATCCAAAACCGTCAGTTTCACTTTTTAAGCCTGACCGTATTGCCGCAGGATATCTGGATGTTGTCGCTGGTGTTGCTGATTGCGGCGATGACGCTGTTCGCTGTTACCTCCGTGGCTTCGCGCGTGTGGTGCGGCTACTTCTGCTTTCAGACCGCTTGGACCGACTGGTTTACCTGGCTGGATGACAAGATCGAGGGTAATCCACTGGCGCGCCGCAAACTGGACGATGCGCCTTGGGGTTGGGACAAGATCAAAAAGAAAGTATTAAAGCATAGCATCTGGATGCTGTTCTCCTTACTGACAGGAATCAGCTTTTCAATCTGGTTCGTTGATGCATTTGATTATTGGAATAGCCTGATTCACCTGGATTTGCCGAAAGTTGGCTGGGTTGTTTTGGCCTTGTTTTTTGTTGGCACTTATCTTCTTGCGGGTTTTCTGCGCGAACAAGCCTGCATTTGGCTATGCCCCTATGCCCGTATTCAGGGGGTTATGGGTG
>JAGVNQ010000081.1 GCA_020053195.1 Sideroxydans sp. | reverse complement strand
CCAGCGCCACGGCGATGCCGCCTTGCGCGGCGCGCAGCACGAGGAAGGCTTCGCTGAAACGCGCCAGCGTGAACACCGCGCCAATGCCCACCACCCACCAATAGTCCGTGCCGAGACGTTGCAGATTGGCGCGGCTGATCGGATTGGTTGGCTTGTGCGCTTCTGTTTTTTCCGGCTCATGCACACCGAACAACAGCAGTGCCACCGCCATCAAACCGGGAATCACCGCCACCCAGAACACCGCGCGAAAATCGTTGGCCCACAACAACATCAGCCCCACGCCCAGCAACGGGCCGACGAACGCGCCCACCGTGTCCAGCGATTGGCGCAGACCGAATGCCGCACCGCGAATTTCGGCGGGCGTGATGTCGGCGATCAAGGCATCGCGCGGCGCACCGCGCACACCTTTGCCCACGCGGTCGAGAAAGCGCGCGCCCAATACCATGCCCATGCCCGAAGCCAGCGCGAACATCGGCTTGGTCAGCGCGCCCAGCGCATAGCCGAACAGCGCCAGCCCTTTGCGCTTGCCCAGATAATCGCTCAACGCGCCGGAGAATACTTTCACCAGCAACGCCGTGGATTCCGCGATGCCTTCGATCATCCCCACCGCCAACGCGCTCGCGCCCAGCACCGTCACCATGAACAGCGGCAACAGGCTGTGGATCATCTCCGAAGAAACATCCATCAATAAACTGACAAAGCCCAGCACCCATACGCCGTTGGGGATTTTGGTTAATGATTCTTTGGCGATGTTGGGCATGGTTTAGTGAGTCCCCAATAGTTGTAGCTCCGTCATTCCGGCGCAGGCCGGAATCCAGCAGAAACAAACACTCCGCGAAGCGGACAGATTAAGGAAGTTGTCCCGCTTCGCGGGAAATATTCAATCAACTGGATTCCGGCCTGCGCCGGAATGACGAGGGGTTTGAATTACGTGCGTTGATTCGCAATCCGATAAAACACCCAAGGCGCAACCAGCACCCAAAGCAAAATCAGCGGCCATAAACGCCCGTTCGCCAAATCGTAATTCGCCAGCAGCTCATCCCACGAACGCCCGCCGACATAATGGAAAAACAAAAACTCGAACGCCACCGTCAGCGCCATCCAGAATATGCCGATATGCCACGCCTCGCGCGCCGAGGCGGGCGGCCAGCGGCGCACGTACTGGCGGATCACAATCGCAAATAACAGGATGCCGCTCGCGCAGGAAATCTGGTTCGCCAGTGTTTCGGAAACCTGCGTGCCGTAAGTGAGATCGCGCAGGCCACCGTTGACCATGGCGACTGCCAGCAACACAAACCACGCAGCTAAATAGCGCAATTTCATCACGCCATCCTCGAAGGTATTTTGATCGTCTCGCCCGCCAGCATGAACTGACCCTTGCCCCGATGATGCAGCGTGCGCGGATTTTTCTGCGCGGAATCGATCCACGCCTTCACCACCTCCAGCACAAAAAAGTTGTACTTGTTCACCATGCGCGTATCCACCACCTTGCATTCGAGATGGGCGAAACACTCGCCGATCATGGGTGCTGCAACTTGCGAAGCGGGCAACGCCGTCAGTTTGAACTTCTTGAATTTATCGACCTTGCTCCCCGAACAATTGCCGATACCCACCACCTGCTGCGCCAGTTCCGCCGACGGAATATTCAGCACGCATTCCTTGGTCTTTGTCAGCGCCTCAAAGCTATGGTTGCGCCCGCTAATCACACACCCCACCAGCGGCGGTTCAAACTCCATCATCGTCTGCCACGACATGGTCATGATGTTGGGTTTGTCTTTGTGCGAAGTGCTGAGCAGCAGCACGGGGCCGGGTTCGAGAAGGCGATAGACTTTGGATAGTGGAAAAGTTTTCTTTGTCATTTCAGCACTCCTTTCATCAAAGGATGTTTTTAGCAACCACTTTTTGCCCTGCGCCGCACTATAGCGCCGTTGCCGAAGAGTAACCAAATACCGTTTGGAATGAGCCATTTTTCTTCTCAAGATTGGCGTGCTGGAGAAGGCTTTTCGCGAGCAAGCTCGCTCCTACAAATACAGGCATTGTCTGGGTTAGAATGCTCGCACAGCACAACTCGCAAGGAGTACCGCCATGAGACAGCTAAATCGCATCACCACTGACCCCGCTGTGATGGGCGGCAAGCCGTGCATTCGCGGGCAACGGGTGACGGTGGGTATGCTCATCGGGCTGGTTGCCAGCGGAAAAACCACGCCGCAGATTTTGGCTTTGTATCCTTATCTCGAAGCGGATGACATCACGCAAGCCTTGCGCTACGCAGCGTGGCGCGCGGAAGAAATCGAGTTGCCGTTGGGTAACAGTTAGCGGTCCATATTCCTGCTGACCTGTTCAGGTCGCTCATCGAATTCAAACGTTTCTTCTCTCGCAAAGCCCGTTAGTCACGCTGGTAATAATGTGTTGCAGATAGCCTATTGGCGGGCGTTGCGGGGTAGGGCGATGTTTGAAGTTTGCTTCAAAGCTGATGCCGAGTTTTGAACCTGCGCGTTTTTCAATAGTAGAACGAGTTGCTGATCCGCTCTTCCGCCTTATACAGTTTCTCGACTTCGCGTCGCACAAACGCTTGCATGACATGCAGTTGAAATGTTAACGCGTTATTTCCCAGCTTGGCCGGGTCAATCACCATCAATCGACAGTCGGTTTTTGCGATGACTCCTTCAAAGCGCACCGGCTCGCCCCCGGACAAAAATACTTGTTCGCCGAAAACATCGCCGACCCGCAATTTGCCGAGCGGCCTGCCGTGTTTGACTGCACGCAGCTTGCCGGAAACCACGATATAAAACACGGCACTCTGCTCGCCTTCGTTAAAGATAATGTCGCCTGCCTTCGCATCATGCCATTCGGCGATGAACAGCAGATCGGATAGCTCCGCATCGCTCATGTTTTTGCAAAATCCGAGGGGGCGGACGAGCTGGTAATATGGATGGATATGCGCCATCTCGCTTGCGGCCAGTTCGCCATCCTGTTGCTTCAAGGGAGCCAAACTTTTTCTCTCTTGCAGGCACTGTTGCCCCTCGATGAAGTCGGCTTCCACTTTCAGGCGGGCGGCTTGTTCATCTTCGAATTGTCTTTGATATTTTTGGCTCAACAGCTTGGCGGTATTCAACTGGGCCGTAATCAGTTCGCGCTCCTCTTGCTTCAATGAGGCCAAATGCTCCTCTTGAATCAACTGGACTGCTTTGAGTTTTTCATCGTTACGGCGCAGGTCAAGCAGCTCTGCGTCCAGTTCTTTGAGGTGCTGTTGCGCCTCGTTGTATTCGACTTCCAGTTTCAGGCGGGCGGCTTGCTCTTCCTCGAATTGTTTTTGATATTGTTGGCTCAACAACTTTGCATTATTCAATTGGCCCTGAAATATGTTTCCGTATTCCTCTACCCGTTTGTGCAACTTGAGACATTTCGCCATCCACTCTTCCGCTCTTGCATGTTCCTCCTTGCATTTTTGCTCGAAGAGCATTCTTTGCTCGACTTCATTCTCGGACAGGAATTGCATGCCTTTGTATGCCTGGCAATACGATTCGCACGATACTTCGCGGCGTTCAACGAGGGGTTTAATGAGGCCTGTGCGGGCTAATCGCAGGAGAATTTCTTCCGCATGAGGCCTGATCCCGTAAGGGGTCGCCTTGATTATTTTTTCAACGCAATGGGTCGCATCAACCAGCTTGATGACGGCCATTTCATCGTCGTTCAGATTGTTGTCGTTGCAGGCCGCTTGGCCTTTTATTGATTTGGTAAATACAAGGTCATTTTCCACGACTAACCCCTTATATTTTATCGACCCTTTTTGGTATTTTTGGATGGGTGAATTCCAGATTTTGCCGGATAGTAACACCATCTTCGCCGGGAAATGTCTGCGCCTAAATATTTGTCGCGAAAAGGGTTTTTGTTCTATTCGGCCTGCGCGCAGGACAGGCATGTCGATGGCTTGAAGCAGTTTATGCGCGATGGGTCAAACCTGATTGATTTGTTATTCGCGCGGATTTGGCGACGCGCCCATCTTGCCGTATCTTGCAGTTGGCTCGCAAGCCAGTAAATACGGGCATCTCCATGATGTGCATGTTGCAGATCGCCTATTGACGGGCGTTCCCATCATGTTCGCAGTTTGAATTTTCACGCCTCGCGTTTGAACGCCGCTTTGAAGCTCTGGTAGGTGACTCGGGTGTCGATGTGAATGTGCTTTACGGATATAGCCGCGACTGATGAATGACTCTGACTATTCTGATCTTGTAACGGGTGGCTCGGTAGATGAGGTTGTAGGGATAGCGGGTGAAGATCAGTTCGCGCGGGGCGCTTGGTTTGGGTATGCGTCCCATCTGCGGGAAGCGGGTGAGCAATTCGGCTTGCTCGATGATGTAGTCCACTACTTGTTCGGCGGCGATTGGATTGTCGGGTGAAATACGGGCATCAATCGCCAGCAAGTCACGCTGGGAACGAATTGACCATTCAAGCTGCTTTTTGATTTTTATAGGCACGTTGCGCCCGTTGCTCGGCAAGCGATTCGCGAATCTGCGCGGTGGATACTACTCTGTCGTTGTCCAAATCGGCCTGACCTTCGGCGATGGTATTTTCTTTCCATTCCAGATAGTCGAGGCGATCAGTAAGCGCCGTTTTAAGAATAGAATCGGGATTGATGTGCGCCATCCCCGCAACTTTTTCCAGCCTTTTGGCGAGCGTCTTGGGTAATTTCAGTTCATTCAGCATGGCGTTTCCTTTCAAGTGAGCGGTTTCGATTTTACTCTCAAGAAATATTGGGCGCATTGTGTAATGCGCGTAGTTCCTTATCGAATCCAAGGGAGGGCTTTGATTTTCACGCCTCGTGTTTGAACGCCGCTTTGAAGCGCACGACCAGCGCTTTGATGTTTTGTTTGATGCGCTGGTAGGCGGCCCAGTTGTCGAGGTAGGCGTGGATGCGGTTGCGGTAGTACATGACGAAGTTGTACAGGCGCACAAACCAGGTGAGTTGCATCAGCGCCGGGCGGGTGAGGTTGAAGATGCGCGCGAACAGCGCCACGCCGAGCAGCTTGGCGATAATGAAGATGACGCTGCCGATGAACCAGTGGCCGCTGGCGATGGCGTGCAGGCCGAGCAGTTTGGCGGGGATGAGGATCAAACTGGGCAGCAGGAAGGTGAACAGCGCCCAGCGCGGTGGCAGGGTGGTGATGTGTGCCTCGATGGCATGCACCAAACGTACCGCGCCCAAGCGCGCCATCAGCTTGGACATCCAGTCCCAGATGGCTTCTTCGATCAGGAAAATAATGGCGGCCAGCCATGATAGCGGGACGAGTAGCAGGCGTTTGAGTATTTTCACGGACGGGATTCCATAAACTTAAAAAACCAAGTCGGACGAACCGAAAGCAAAAAGGAATTGCACGCGGAGGCGCGGAGGTCGCGGAGAAACAAACTTCACCCCCGCTTTTCTTCGCGGTCTCCGCGCCTCCGCGTGAGAAATTCTTGTCATTTGTTTTATCCGGCTAATTTTCGTGCGGCATTCTAGCAACGGTTTGGTAATATCCGTTTCCGATTTGCACGCCGAGCCTGCCATGAATCCCACACTCGTTTTCGACATTGAAACCATTCCCGACATCGCCGGGTTGCGCGCGCTGTATGAACTGGACGGCGCGGTAAGCGATGCCGAAGTGGCGGAGATGGCTTTTCAGATGCGCCGCCAGAAAACCGGCAGCGATTTCTTGCCGCACCATTTGCAGCGCGTCGCGGCGATCTCGTGCGTGCTGCGCGAGGGTGATAACTTCAAGGTGTGGACGCTGGGCGAGATGGACGAGGACGAGGGCAGCCTCATCAAACGTTTCTTCGACGGTATCGAAAAATTCACGCCGCAGATCGTGTCGTGGAACGGCGGCGGTTTCGATTTGCCGGTGCTGCATTATCGCGGGCTGATTCACGGCATTCAGGCACCGCGTTATTGGGATCAGGGCGAGGACGACAAGGATTTCAAGTGGAACAACTACATCAGCCGCTACCACTCGCGCCATCTTGATCTGATGGATTTGCTGGCGATGTACACCGGACGCGCCAACGCGCCGCTGGACGAACTGGCCAAACTGATCGGCTTCCCCGGCAAGCTGGGCATGGATGGCAGCAAAGTGTGGGAGGCGTATCAGCAAGGCAAGTTGGCCGAAATTCGCAACTACTGCGAGACTGATGTGGTGAACACCTGGCTGGTGTTTGTGCGCTTTCAATTGATGCGCGGGCAGTTCACTAAAGCGCGTTACGACAAAGAGATTGAACTGGTGCGCAGCACTTTGAGCAAATCAGATCAGCCGCATTGGGCGGAGTATCTGGCGGCGTGGAATAAGTGATAAATGTAGGTCGGGTTAGCGGCTTTTCGCGTAACCCGACATGGCTGAATAAGTGCAACAGAAAACGTCGGGTTACGCTGCGCTAACCCGACCTACAAAATTGGCAGGGTGAATAGCTTGGAACAAGGTGTGATGAATGTTGCGTAAAGTTTGGCTGGTCTGCGGTTGGGTGGGAATTGCTGGCGTGTTTTTTCTGTCGCTGATGCCGATTCCGCCGCAGCCGTTCACCTTCGATTTTTCGGACAAGCTGGAACATGCGCTGGCCTATTGCTTGTTGATGTTGTGGTTCTGCCAGCTTTATGTCGGCAAGGCACGCATCCGCTTGTTGTCGGCGCTGGTGATGATGGGAATCTGCATCGAATTCCTGCAAGGTTTAACGGGTTACCGCTATTTTGAATTCGCCGATATGCTGGCGAATTCGATTGGTGTGTTACTCGGTTGGGGCTTGGCGCGAACAGCTGCGGGGAGAATGTTGTCGGCGCTTGAACAAAGAGTGGAGGGCAAATGAGATACGTGTTCGTGCTGGCATTGGTTGTCGTTTTATTTTTGATTTATCGCGCTTGGGTGCGCGCCTCGCGCCAGCGTTTTCTCGATAGTTTTATGCTGCCTGCCGCAGTGGTGGCGCGCACGCACGCCAAACGCCCGGAGTTGACGCTGGAGCAAATGACTTTGGTGCAACAGGGCTTGCAACAGTATTTCCAGATATGCGTCGCCGCCGGTGGCAGGTTCGTTTCCATGCCTTCGCAGGTGGTGGACGATTTGTGGCATGACTTCATTTTGTTTACGCGTCAGTACGAGCGGTTTTGCGAGCAGGCGTTCGGCCAGTATTTGCACCACACGCCGGTCGAGGCCATGCCCACGCGCGACACCGCCACCGAAGGCATACGCCGCACTTGGCGCTTGGCCTGCAAGATGGAGGGCATAGACCCCAAGCAGCCGGATCGCTTGCCGTTGCTGTTCGCGCTGGACGCGCAACTGGGTATTGCGGGCGGTTTTGTTTACACCTTGAATTGCAAGGACGCGGCCAATTCATCCGGCGGGTCTTTTTGCGCTTCGGATATTGGCAGTTGCGGCGGTGATTCGGGTGGCGGTGATGGTGGTGGCAGTGATGGTGGAAGTAGTTGCGGCAGCGGTTGTGGTGGCGGGGGAGATTGAATTGCTCCCCTCGCCCGCTTGCGGGAGAGAACGCAGTCGCTAAAATTTCGCCTGAATTGAATCCTGTGAACCTTGCTGGATTACGTAGGTCGGGATTTATCCCGACGGTGTTGGCGGTTTGAGGAATAAAGCGTCGGGATAAATCCCGACCTACGAAAGCATGAGGTTCATGGGTAGGGGGTGATGGAGAGGGTGTGTGGGGTATTTTTGAATAATTTTGCACATCCTCTTCCCAAGCCGGGCGAGCCGGAGCCAATACCCCATCCCCCTCCTAACCTCCCCCTTGAAGGGGGAGGAACTTGGCTCCCTCCCTTTCAAGGGGAGGGCTGGGGTGGGGATGTAGCTTCTCAGCAAATATTTGCTATTGATTGTGAAATGGAAAAATTCGGCATGAATAAAAATGTTGTAGTTATCGAATCGCTGGATCACGAAGGGCGCGGCATTGCGCACACAGACGGCAAGGTGATTTTTATCGAGGGTGCGCTGACCGGCGAGCGGGTGACTTATACCTCGTATCGTAAAAAGAACAATTACGAGCAGGCGAAAGTCGAAACAATTTTGAAGCAGAGCTTTATGCGTGTGCAGCCGAAGTGCCCGGTGTTCGGCGTGTGCGGCGGCTGTTCCATGCAGCATCTGGAATCGCGCGCGCAGGTGGCGGTGAAGCAGCGCGTGCTGGAAGACAATTTGCAACGCATCGGTAAGGTGAAACCGGAAGTTATTTTGCCCGCTATTTACGGCCAGGCTTGGGCGTACCGCCAGCGCGCGCGGCTGTCGGTGCGCCATGTGTTGAAGAAGAACAAAACGCTGGTCGGTTTTCGCGAGCAGAATGGCAAATATGTGGCCGACATGCAGCATTGCGAAATCCTCACGCCGAAGATCGCGGCTTTGCTGCCGCTGCTGGGTGAGTTGAACGAGAAATTCACCGTGCGCGATATTCTGCCGCAGATCGAAGTGGCGGTGGGCGAGCATGTGGACGTGCTGGTGCTGCGCATTCTGGATGCGCTCACGCCGTCGGATGTGGTGCATATCAAACAGTTTGCCGACGAGTATCACGTGCAGTTCTGGACGCAGACCAAAGGCCCGGAAACGGTGAAGCCGTT
>JAGVNQ010000159.1 GCA_020053195.1 Sideroxydans sp. | reverse complement strand
TGTGCCGGAGCACCTCATTAAACTGGTGCTGGCGCATGCCTCGCCGCAGACGCTGGCAGCGGGCGAAGTATTGCTCTCGCCCGAGCAGGAAAACCACCACGTTTATCTGCTGCTCTCCGGCACGTTGGGCGTTCACTTCGGCACGCTGGATTCGCCGGAAATACGCGAGTTAAGCCCCGGCGTTTCCGTCGGCGAAATGTCCATCATCGACGGCACGCCGCCCTCCGCTTATGTTGTCGCCAAAGAAACCTGCCGCGTGTTTCCCGTCCACCGCGACCTGATCCGCAATCTGGTCATTGACACCAGCCCCATCGCGCGCAACCTGCTGCGCCTGATGACGCAATGGATCAAAGCCAACACGCAACGCATCGTGCAAGACCGCCTGCAAATCTGGGAACTCACCGACCACGCCAATGTTGATGCATTGACCAAACTCTACAACCGGCGCTGGCTGGACAGCGCATTCGAGCGCCTGCTGGAGCAAGCGAACAAAAGCGCGCAGCCCTTGTGCATCCTGTTGATCGACGCGGATCACTTCAAAAATTACAACGACATCCACGGCCACCTCAGCGGCGATTGCGCGCTCATCGCCTTGGGCGAAGTGTTAAAAACCAGCGTGCGCCCCTACGATTTCGCCACTCGCTACGGCGGCGAAGAATTTCTCGTCATCCTGCCCAACACCCGTCTGGATGAAGCACTCGCCGTCGCCGAACGCATATGCCAAGCGGCAGAAATGAAAACCATCACCCCCGCCAACGGCACTGCGCTTCCCGGTATCACCGTCTCCATCGGACTGGCGATAAACCAACCCGACTCCACTCCGCCAAGCCTGATCGCCGCCGCCGATGCACAACTGTATCGCGCGAAAAACGATGGACGAAACTGCGTCAGATATTGACCATTCAAACATACCACCTCGCGGAGATGCCCGCCAATAGGCGCTCTGCACGCATCATGCGATGTAGAACGCCTATTGACGGGCATCTCCACGAGGTCGGTTGAAAAAAATCTGCTCTCCAACATGAGGAACAGATCGTTTTATTGCAGCGCAACTCTCTCCATAAACCTCTGACTTTCGTAGGTCGGGATTTATCCCGACGCTTTTTTCCTCAAACCGCCAACACCGTCGGGATAAATCCCGACCTACAAAATTCAGCAAGGTTCAAGGAACTCAATTCGGGCGAAATTTTGGCGACTGAACTCTCTCCCGCAAGCGGGAGAGGGGACGTGTGTGCGTAGATAAATTTCGGCGGGATGAAGGGAAAGGTTGCCTTACTTGCTGGTCATCACCACCCTGCATCCCGTTTCGCCCGCCGCCAATCTTTTCGCGTGATAGACGGCCAGCGGGTCGTCGGGATATTTTGCGGCGAGTTTTTGGAAGGTTTCTTTTGCTTGCGGGGATTCGTTTTCCATCAATTTATAGGCGGCGAGATACTCGGCCAGATGCGGCTGCGCGGCTTGTTCGGCGGTGAGCGGCTCAAAAGCTTCCACCGCATCGGTTTTGCCTTTGAACACCAGCCGCCCGGCGGGTCGTCCAACAAAATCGGGACATTGCGCAACGGTGCTGCCACTCACGCAGATGCGTGTGCCCAGTTGTTTGTTGATGGTTTCCAGACGCGCGGCGGTGTTGATGGGGTCGCCCAGTGCGCGGTAGTCGAGCATGGTTTTTCCGCCGAAGTTGCCGATCAGTACGTTGCCGGTGTTCACGCCGATGCGCGTGCGCCCGAACGGTACGCCTAACTCGCGCTGGCGGCGGCTGCATTCTTGCGCGAACACGTCCATCTCCAACGCACAGGCCAAGGCGCGCGCCGCGTGGTCTTGCTGCACTAGCGGTGCCGAAAACATCGCCACCACCGCATCGCCGACGATACGATCCAGCGTGCCGTCGTGTTTGAACACGATCTGGATCATGCCTTCCAGGTATTCGTTGATGAGGCTGGAGAGTTTGTCCGGCGCGTATTGCTCCATCAGCGGGGTGAAGCCTTCGAGGTCAGTCAGCACGAACGAACATTCCCGATACACCGCGCCCAGCTCCAGTTGCTGCGGGTTGGCCTGCAAATATTTGACGCGGTTGGGCGACACGTAGCGCGAGAAGGCGTTGCGTATCCAGCGTTGTTCACTTTCGGTTTGCACATAACGCGGCACGACCAGCACCAGAAACAGCGCGCTTGCGGCCAGCGCCGGAAAGAAGGGATCGAGCAGCAAGTGCTGCGCCGTGAACAGCCACAGCGAGAAAACGAATACTCCGGCCAGCAGCAGCAAGGTCAGCAACACCGACCATAACGGGCGATAACGCGCCAGCAAAAACGCCAGCAGCAACCACATCACCAGCAACATGAGCAACAGCCAATCGCTTTCCCAAGTCGGACGCAGCAGCGTGTCGCCCGTCATCAGTTGCTCGGTCAACTGCACATGGCCTTCGATGCCGGGTACCAGTTCGCCCAGCGGGCTGTAGATCGTGTCGCCCAAGCCTTTGGCAGTCGCACCGATGAACACGATGTGATCTTTGAAAAGTTTGGCATCGACTTTATCCGCCAGTAAATCTTTGGCCGACACGTAACGCTCTGCCGCCAGCGGACGGAAATGTAACCACACTCGACCATCCGGCGCAGTGGGGAAAAAAGTGTTGTTATCCAACGCCACCCCGGCGATGCCTTGCGCGTCGATTTGTAGCGCCAAATTGTCGCGGCCATCAAACAGGCGCAGCGCCTCCAGCCCCATGCCCGGATACAACGCGCCGCCCACCTGATACACCAGCGGCACGGCGCGCAGCACGCCGTCGCTGGCGGGCTCCAGCGAAATGGCACCGCTGCCTTTGGCAGCGCGGGTGAGTTGCGGCAGGCCGGACAACGCGCCGCCATAATTCGGCAACCAGTCACCCGCGTTGCCGCCGAAACTGAGGAAACGCGCTTTTTCCGGCGGTAACTTGCCACCCGCTGCCAGCGGTTCTATGGGGAAACCCAGCACCACGCGGCTTTGCACAAAACTGTTTGCCAGCACCTGATCGTGCACGGGGAAGCGCCGCAGCGATTGCTGCAACGCGCGCTGGTGCGGGAAAGCCAGCGCCATCTGCTCCGGCGAAGTGCGGTCGGCCTCCGCAAACACCACATCAAATGCCACCACGCGTGCGCCCAGCTTGTGCAGCTTATCCACCATCTCCGCCAGCACCAGCCGCGACCACGGCCACTGCCCCAGACGGGTCAGGCTGGCCTCATCTATCGCCACCACACGCACCGGCAATTCGGCGCGATACGGCAGCGGGGAAATGGACTGCAACTGGTCGAACGCGTTGTCGCGGATGCGCGCACGGAACTGCGGGTCGGCAAACTGGATCAGCAAGGCCGCCGCAATCACGGCGGCAGGCAAAATCCTGCGCAGGAACCGCTGCACAAATTGAGGTTGAATTGTATTTTGCATGGTCAGTTATTCCGGATTGAGGACGCTTTGCGGGAGCGTAAATCGGGTTTTGCGTCGCATAACAATTTTCATTTCCCTTGTTACG
>JAGVNQ010000096.1 GCA_020053195.1 Sideroxydans sp. | reverse complement strand
TAGCGAGGAAATTGAATGAACGCCCAAGAAAGACACTAAACTACCAAACACCGGCAGAGAAATTTGCTCAATCTGTTGCATCCACCGGTTGAATCCAAGCCGATTTCCGGTCGGTCAAAGCAATTTCACCGACTGATCGCTTCTGGCACATCGCAGTCATCCAGCAACCTCCTCCAATCGCACAGCCAATCAAATATTCTCGCCCCCATCTCGTGAAGATGCCCGCCAATAGGCGATCTACAACGTGTGCATCGTGTAGATCGCCTATTGGCGCGGCTTGCGGGGCAGGTTTGGTTTGGAAATAATCACCAGATTGTCCGCACTTGCTGATACGCGCGGATTTTTTTGTCTGCGGTGTTTAACGGTGCGGCCAGTTTTTTGGAGGTCGCCACGATGATGCGGTCTGCCGGGGCTTTGTGAAATTCACCGGGAAGCTCTATGGATTTCACGCTGATTTCGTTATCGACTGGAACGATCACTTGGTCGCGTCCCAATCTTGTTCGGCTACGGGTTCGGTCGGTTGGTCTAAGCGCAACACCGTTCCGCGCAATAGTTCCAGCGGCTGACGGTGCGTCGCGCGCAAGCGCCTGATTTCCAGTTTCGGTTCGCTGTGGTCGGTGACGACCACAGACTCGCCGCTGGCTTCAACCTGCCGGAAAAATTTCCAACGCTTTTGCTTTGAATTGCGATTTCGAGACTTGATTTAACATGATTTCCTCCGACCACCCTAGTCACATAGCACCGATTCGCTCAATCCATGGCAAACAAACCGTTACCACAATGAAAAGCTCAACACGGACAAATTCCTGAAAAAACCGAACCGGATCAAAAGTGAACTATGCGTTTTCGTGGCCTGCCGCTGCGAGCAATCTTTGCAGTTCTGGCGGCAGCGGCGACGGTACGGTTTGTGAGCTGAAAATTTTGTATTCACCCTGATTGCCCAATTTGGGTTCGGAGGCGTACACCCAAGCTTGTTCCACCGTGTCGCCCGGCGCAGCCTGGCTGGGCCATTGTCCGGTGAACGAACTGACCGAGCCGGGTGTCGCGTCGTATGCCAGCGGGTAATAAAACACCGCCTTGCTGCGCATGAGGGTGACCAGTTGCACGGAAAAATCGGTATCCGGCCATGGCCAGTACGGATCGGCGGCTGCTTGATGGATTTGGCAGCCACACATCATGGCGACTTTTGCGGTGCAGTTGATTTGCGCCCCCTGAAGGTTGCTGGTTACGTTGCTGATACACAGTCCCGGCACCTCTACGACCAACCCTTCTGGATACTGCGGCGACAATCCAATATCGACACCCGGCAATACAGTGATGTCGGCCTGCGCCATGCGCGCCTGATCGGGATGGCTCAGCGGGCCGTACACCACAACCCGGAACACGGTCGGCTCTTCGATCTCGACGCTCAACCGCACATGAACCGTGTCGCTATCGGCCGCAAAAGGATCGCTCCGCTTCGTGCATCCCATCAGTTGCAGCGGGCCTGCGCTCTGCGCGGTCGGTGCTTTTGCAAATGCATGTGTGATGATTTTTCCTGTTGCCGGTTGCAGCAGCGCAATCAGCGCGCTGTGGTTTTGCGCATTCGCGGCATCGTGGCCGAGATATTTTCCGCCTCGGGCGGCGGGGCGGATGAGGATGGTGGTTTTCTGTTTGGTCATGTTTGTCCTTATGGTAAATGATTGAAATGGATGATTGTGTCGGCTGTCGGGTTATGTCAGCCTGCTCGCATCGGGGCGTATTGCCCGCCAGCCGGCAACAGGGTGTTTGCGTCGCTATGCAGGAAGGGCAGCAGGAGTCCGTTGATCTGCAGCTTCATCCAGACGAACTGGAAGTATTGCAGTTGGATGGAGCCGTTGCTGAGGAACTCGATGTACCAGGTGGTCTGGCAGCAATCGACGTTTGCGTGTTGTTGTTCGAACAGGACGTTGTTGATACCGCCGCCGCCATGCAACGTGTCGACCTCGATCTGGATGTATTTTTCGACGGTGATCCCTTGCTGCTGCAACCCGCTCAATTGCTTCTGCAACATCGCGTTGGGGTCCATGACCGCAGGATCGATGAAAGGCTGAACAGTTCGTGGTGTCGATGGAAATACCGGCGAGCCTTGTGCTTCCCTTGCCTGTCCAACCATCAGTAACGAGTTGCCGTGCGGCACGGAAACCTGCTTGGCGTACTGCGTAGTCAAGTTTTGCGTGGGTGCAGGCGAGGGCAGCGGCAGGGTGCCGGGGCCGTAGGCACCATCCAGTTGCGGGCCGACGGTGCGGCACAGCCACGAACCGTTTTCCGCGTGGGTCAGCATGTCCTGAAGTTGGGCTGCTGGCTGGGGCGCAGGATTGTCAGCAAAGTAAACGCGCTGTTCGTAGAACAGGACGTTGTTATTCTGGGTGAATGCGCCTGCGCGGTTTGATGCTCCGCCCGCGATGGGGGCGAACGTCATTTCCTCGTAATAGGGGAAATTCTTCAGCACGAACCCTCCGGGTGCGTTGACTTGCGGAAGCGGCATGACGTTGAAGCCGGTGGCAGCCGATCCCCTTGGACTGTTCCAAGTACCGATTAGCCACTTCAAATAACCGAGTTGATCATAGGGAACGAGGGATTCCTGATTATCGGGGGCGCGCATCAACGGGTTTGTAATGTCGGGCTGCGGTGTAGGCATGTCCGTTTCTCCTTGAATGGTTATGTGTTGCATCCGGCATCCGGAAGGTTGGTAGTTTGAAACCGGAGCGACTGCAATCAGGCTCTTCCGGTACGGCGCATTTTCCAATGGCGGAAATAATCTTCGTAGCAGCCGCTGTGCTCATCGTAGGTGACGATCAGCATGGTCTTGTCCCTCAACGGCGAACGGCGCAGCGTGTTGTACACCTCTAGCAGAAACGCCTCGCCCTTGAGCATTATTCATAGTTTTCTCCCGTGTGATGTGTTCAGCGTTTGAAATTGGGCCCGATCAGTTTTTCCAGGAATGCCGGCGTGGCCCAGTTGTCCGGGTTCTGGTAGCGGTCGATGAATTCCTGCCCCGCGCCGATCTTGAGCCGCGATGGATTATCGGTCCATTGCGGCGTGAGGATAGTCGCCAGCAGCGCGTATTCCACGTCCACCGGCAACACCAGCGCTTTCCAGCTTCCGCCGGGTATCATCAGCACCGGTCGCTCGCCCTTGAGGATGTTCCTGCCGACCAGATGATGGCAGGCGTGGGGTTTGCCATCCACCTCGCGGAACTCGTAGTAATGCACCGGCCCGCCGTCGAGCAGGATGTGCGTATCGTCCGGGGCGAGCCAGTGCAGGAAGTTGATCGGGCGCTCGCGGTTCAGCAGGTAATAAATCGAATCGTTTGCGTGCAACGGCTGTCCGTCTTGTTCCACGACGAGATGCGAAGTCGAGATATAGCCGATGTAACCCGACTCGCCTTCGAGAGGAACCAGTCCCAGTTCTGCAATGAGCTTATTCGAATGTGTTAACACATCTGACATGATGTCTCCCCGATTGATCTTCCGACTGGCTGGACGCTGTCATGCAGGCACTGTGCCGGCGACAGTTGCAACCTGATCGCGCGGCAGCTTCCCGCCCGCCAGAAAATCGAGGGCGAATTTCCGGTAGTCTGCAACCGGTTGGAATCCCACGGTTTCCATGTAACCCAAGCCATTGGACTTCCCGGACAAGTCGGTGTAATCAGCCGGAGATTCGGAACACAGACCCCAGTTCGGATTGTTGAATGTGCCATCCGAATACCAAGGTGTCGCCACACCCGATAACGGATTGCCAAACAGTTTGTTTTCCACCTGACTGTATGCGCGCACCATCGGGATAACAATTTCCGGCACTCCGGGCGTTGCGTTTCCTGCAATCGGGGGGAAGACTTGGGGGGACAGCAGATTGACATTTCCGTTGATGAAGAGAGCCTTCCATTTGCCGTTGTCGGGCACGAGGTAATAGCCGTAACTTATGGTCGGGCTGTAATTCATACCTCCCTTCACAAAGGCTGCCCCGGTAAACGCCTGTCCGTTGTCCAGATTGTAGAATTGCCAAACCCAGCCGTTATAGGGTGCAGAATCTCCGACGAAGGGTACCGGAGAGGCTGCGCCCTCGTAGTTTTGCAAGCTGGACATCATCAGTTGGTGATCTACCCAGCCAGTCCCGGAGTTGATAGTGTATTGATTTCCCCCGATGACGATACTGCCGCTTACGACAAGTTGCGGCCAGCTATAGTAGATGCCAGGTGTGGGATTCGGGGTGAGGCCGGTTCCGCCGGTTTCTCCTATTCCAATGATTGCACCCGGGTTCGGTACGCCTTGCAGGAAGAAAGAGCTGTCGGCATTAAAAGCCTTGTTGTTGGTCAAACTGATGTCGATATTCATGTTGTCGCCGTCGTTCACCTTGACTGAAAGGGGCAACACATCGGCCGAGCCGCTCAGAGAATCGGGGCCGCATTGGAAAAGGAAATCCTGACCCGGCGTGCTGAAATCCACCACGCCGCCTTTTAACGGCCACTGCAAGTTGCGGCTTCTGCGGTAGATGTTGCACTTGCCAGGCCCCATATCTACGGTGACCGTCACGCTATTGCTGGCGAGGGTGACCTCCCGATCTGTCCATTTGGCCGCCTGCTGGGCACCGAGCCCGACGGTGCGAATTTTCTCCATGGCCAGTAGAACCGATAACCTGCCTG
>JAGVNQ010000287.1 GCA_020053195.1 Sideroxydans sp. | reverse complement strand
GTGTTGTGCCACGCGGGCCCCAACTTCAGCGCGGCCAGCGTGTTCGAGCCGCCGCTCTCGGGGCTGCGCATTTTTCCCGTGTTCGCTTCGGAGAAATACGCGCGGCGCTACAACTTGACCAAAGATGTTGGCGCGAACACACCCGGCAGCGCGCAAGCCATCTGGCGCGTGCCCTCGCTGCGCAACGTCGCACTGACCGCGCCGTATTTCCATAACGGTAGTGTTGACAACCTGCCGGAGGCGGTGCGTATCATGGCGACCATGCAACGCGGCAAACGTATCAGCAACGACTTGAACGACAACAAAACCATCGTCTGGTCGAACCGCGAAAAAACCCTGGCACGACTCGAAGCCGCCCCCTTGAGCGACGGCGACGTGAACGATATTGTTGAGTTCCTCAAAGCGTTGAGCAGCGATAAACTGTCGGCGCGCAGCAAAGGGGCGGTGCGGGGGATGTGAAGTTGAAAAAACTAAAAACCTTTCTGCCCGCAGATTTCGCAGATTAAACAGATTAAACCCAAAAAATTTATTAGAGCCGAACCTGCTCCTTCCCCCTTGCAGGGGGAAGGTTGGGATGGGGGTAGAGTTGTGAAACTGAAATGTTTCTACCCCCACCCTAACCCTCCCCCTGCAAGGGGGAGGGGACATGATAGATGTTGGTTTATGACTTTAATCTGCGTAATCTGCGGAAAAAAGGTTTTACACAAGGAGGTGCCAATTGAGCAACGTAGAGCCGATGCGCGAACTAAAAGCGCTGGATGTTTTTCGTGACCTTTCCGCTTGCGGCCAGCAGATGCTGGAGTGCGGCATGTCGCTCAACCAGTTCCAGCAACTGCAAACCATCATCCATAAAGGCGACAGTGTGGCCGGCGCGTATGTGGTGGTGCGTGGGCGTTTGCGCGTGTATTCGATTTCGCCCGGCGGCAACGAAGCCACGCTGTATTTCATCAACCCCGGCGAAGTGTGCATCCTCGCGCTGAACTGCATTTTCAATAATCTGGATTACCCGGCGTGGGTGCAGACCGAGGCCGACACCTGCGTCGGCGTGATTCCCTCGCTCACTTACCGTACACTGTTCCAGACCGAACCTTCCATCCAGAACCTCACCGTGCACGCGCTGTCGGTGTTGGTGTTCCGGCTGATGGAAGAGCTGGAAGAAATTCATTCGATGAATCTGAACGCGCGCCTGGCAAAATTCATCCTGATGCGCGGCGAAGCAGATGGTCAGTTGCAAATGACGCAAAGCGAACTCGCTTCGCATCTGGGCACCACGCGCGAAGTGGTCGCCAAATTGCTGCGCAAAATGGTGGCGGATAAAGCGGTGAAAACCTTGCGCGGGGCTATCGTGATTGAGAAGCCGGAATTGCTGGCGAGGCAGGCGAGTGCTTCTGATACGCTTGGTTAGTCGTACCTTTCAAATGATGCCAAAACCTGACAAGATTTTGTCGCGCAATAACCCCCATCCCCCACCTAACCTCCCCCTTGAAGGGGGAGGAACTTTGCTCCCTCCCCTTCAAGGGGAGGGCTGGGGTGGGGATGGGGGCTGTTCCATTTTGCTTCCGGCTCGTCCGGCTTAGGTCTATCCATGTCAGATACTTATTCGCAATGCCCCAAGTGCAATTTCAAACCGCCTACCCCAATGCCGGGCGATGAGCCGTGTCCTGCTTGCGGTATTTATCCGTTCAAATGGGGGCAAGCGCCGCGCACAGCCTCGACAGCGGAAGCGGATGAGGAAGCGCTTTCCGAGGCGGCGGTCGGTCGCTTGGCATTCCTGTTGCAACCGCTGGAACAGATGACCTTGTCCAATTTTTTCGGACGCTGTTTCGCGCTTTTCATGCTGTTCATCTGGAGTTTTTTTCTGGTCGCTTACGACTATCGCTACGCCGAAATCAACGGCTCTTTCATGCACAACATTTTGCTGCCCATCCACGAAGCGGGGCATGTGTTGTTCATACCGTTCGGCGAGTTCATGACCATGCTCGGCGGCAGTGTATTTCAGCTCGCTTTACCTCTCGGCATCGCCGTCGCTTTTGTGCTGAAAAACCGCGACAACTTCGGCGCGGCGATTGGTGCGTGGTGGGCGAGTGTCAGCCTGGTCGATCTGTCGCCCTACATCTACGATGCCTTGCATCCGCAAATGATTTTGATCGGCGGCCATACCGGCGAAGACGGCGGGCATGACTGGATATATTTGCTGGACACCATCGGGCAGATTCGCAATGCGCAACACTGGGGCGCATTCGTGCATGGCCTCGGCAGTGTATTTGTGTTCGCCGCATTGAGTTGGGCTGCTATCATGCTTTGGCGGCAACGCGAAAAATTGACATCGGAATTTTAATCGGCGCGAGGTAATCAAGCATGGTCACACCGGAAAACGTCAAAGAATATATTCAGCAAGGGCTGGCATGCGAACATGTTTTCGTCGAGGGCGATGGTCGCCATTTCGAGGCGGTGATCGTGAGCAATGAATTTGAAGACAAGGGCATGTTGCAGCAACACCAGCTGGTGTATCGCGCCCTGGGCGACAAGATGGAAACGATACACGCCTTGTCGATGAAAACCTTAACGCCTGCGCAGTGGGCGAACCAAACAATCAGCGGAGAATAAAATGGATCAAAACGTATTGGAAAGAATCAAACAAACCGTTACCAGCAACGACATCGTTCTGTACATGAAAGGCACACCGCAGTTTCCGCAATGCGGTTTTTCCGGCTTGGCGGCGAAGGTGTTGAAAGACTGCGGAGTAAAGGATTTTGTCGCGGTGAACGTGCTGGCCGACAAAGAAATTCACGACAACCTGAAGCACTACGCCAACTGGCCGACCTTCCCGCAGCTCTACCTCAAGGGCGAATTGATAGGCGGTTCGGACATCATGAAAGACCTGTTTGAAAAAGGCGAGTTGCAGAAGATGATTGCCAAAGCAACTGCGCAGTAAAGCAACAAGTCGCTATTTTTCTCCAAATCCATTTCCGAATAGGGTGCGACAATTTGCCGCATCCCGAAATCCTTGTCGCTGATTTAGTATCGCTCCCCCTTATTTAAACGGATGGAGAAATATCAATGATGCACAAAATCTCAAAACTGGTTTTGTCCGGCGTGCTGCTGTGCGGTTTTATCGGTGTGGCGCAAGCGGAATCAACGCGCGAGGATTACGCCATCAAATTCCGCAAAAGCGGATTCATGATGATGACCTGGTATATGGGGCCGATGGGGCGCATGGCTAAAGGTGACATGCCGTTCGACAAAGCGCTGTTCGCGCGCAACGCCGAAACGTTGGCGTTTCTGAGCAAGCTGCCCAAGGACGGATTCATTCCCGGCAGCGGCAGCGGCGACACCAAAGCCAAAGCGGAAGTCTGGAGTCAAGCCGACAAATTTAAAGCGGCCAACGACGCAATGGAAACCGAAACCGCCAAGCTGGCCGAACTGGCAAAAGGCGGCAACCTGGACGCACTGAAAGAGCAACTCGGCAAAGTGCAAAAGACCTGCAAGTCCTGCCACGAAGAGTTTAAAACCAAAGCGGCGCAATAAACCCACGCCGTTGCTCCTCCGCACAAACAGTGCGGAAGGGCATCGACGGCAGCATTCAACCCAGATAGTTCATTAGAAAAAACCGTCATTCCGGCGCAGGCCGGAATCCAGTTGATAAACAAATTCCCACGCAAGTGGGACAACACCTTGGGCTTTGTCTGCTTCGCAGAATGTTTTTAATCGCTGGATTCCGGCTTTCGCCGGAATGACGGCCTAATAGATTTTCTGGGTTCAAAAACACACCTTAACCGCAAGCCACTAGATTTGGGCATCTACATAATGTGCATGCTGTAGATCGCCTATTGGTGGGCATCTTCACGTGGTGGTGTTTTGAGAAGGGGGTGAAAATGCGGTGAGGCGGGAAGGTGTCATCAGAGGCCGTATTAGGAATTTCTCCACAGCCGACACTCCGGTATTGGATTGGCAAAAAGTGGAATATGTATTCCATTTGCACTTTGAATTTCCCTCACCTAGAATGTGCCCATGAATACCGTCCTATCACCGATTGAATCTCAATTCGCCACGACAGACGAAGCCGACGCTTACGATATTTGGTTTCGCGCAAAAGTGGAAAAGTCGCTGCAACTTGCGGATCAGCCTGATGCAGTCCGCATCCCCCACGACGAAGTCATGTCAAAAGCTCGTGCCAGAATCGAAGCCAAGCTGAAAGAAAATGCAGCACGTCGTCTGGCTTGAAACAGCAAGTCAAGATTTAGACCATATTCTTGGTTACATCGAAGACCGCAACTTACTCGCTGCATTAAATTTGCAAGAGTCAATCGAGTACGCAGCTTCCCAATTACCTTTCCACCCTTACCTCTACAGACTTGGTCGAGTCGCCGGGACACGAGAGCTGGTAGTCCACCCAAATTATTTGGTGATCTACCGAGTAACCGTCTCCACCATCGAAATCATCAACGTATTACATGCAAGACAACAATATCCCGCGTAGGTCAGTTTTATAGGGCGGCTATGTGCCAGTTGCGGACGGTCAATGTATAAAATATCCAGCAGGAAAGCGGACGACGCTCGTGACCAGTAACAAGGTGTCAATTACTGCCTTTCGATTGCTGGTTCTATTGTCATAAGCGCCGGATCAGGCTAGATGCCTATGCTGGTAAGATAACCAGTGCAAGGGTGGCTAGTGCTCAATGCTCTCCAACTAACACTCCTTGAAATTATTTGCGATGCGTTTTCTGGCGAGTTCCTGCGCTTCGGCTATTTGGTTTGCAGTCATTTTCCTTGTCACCGAGTTAAGTATGCTGACATTATTTCTTTTTTGCGATTTATCGTCAGTAGTTGTGTCGGCAATTTTCATCCACATTAGCGCTAGGACATTATCTTGAGGCACACCAGCCCCGCACTCGTACAATAATCCAAGACTCAATTGTGCTACAGCGTATCCCTGTTCTGCTGCCATTCGATACCACTTTGCCGCCTCTTTGTCGTCTTTTAGAACAACCTCCCCATCCCAATATATCTTGCCAATATTATATTGCGCGTTAGCAAAATCCTGCTCTGCTGCCAATCTCCACCACTTTAATGACACAAGGGGTTTTCGAGCAACGCCATGTCCAACATAATGCATTTCCCCTAGAAGATTTTGTGCTTCAGCACTCCCAAGTCGTGCTGCGTCTGTTAAATCCAAAGTCCCATTATCAAAATCATTTACATCGATGGCACGTTTTGCGTTTGATAATAAAACCTCCATTTTTTGTTTGCTTTGCTGATTCTCTGTTAGAGGGCGCTGTTGTTGCTCCAAGAGCTTGCTGTGCTCGTACCACGCGACCACACTAAATGCCAGTGCACGATCTTCTGGATCAGTTAACCCCATATCCCTATATACGAAATCCAATGAATACTGAAAAACAGGAGCTAACTCTTTTTCAATTGCTGATTTAACCTCGTCAAGCGTAGCCGACTTACCGCTCAGATGAACATTTCGAATACGATTCTTAAACATCTCACAGATGTTACGAGCCACCTCTGGTGATTGAATCACCTTCTTTGAAAGAGCCAAATCGGTCAATTTTCTTATGCTATCAACTATCAAAAAATCCTGATAATTGTTGTCGTCAGCCATTTCTGGCGGTACGACAGGAGGGGTATCTTCATCCTTGATCTTTTCAGTATTTCCACTATTACTCGTTTGGTTCGAGATTAATTGATTCAGCCGCTCATTCGCTTGTTCAAGTCGAGATTGTTTGTATTGAAATTTCTCTTGATACTTGGGAGGGCAACCTCCAGAGTGATAGTTTTTTATCCAGTTCTGCGTTACCCATATTTCACGCTTAAGTCCGGTAACATCTAAATTTCCAATGTCTGGATCACCTTTCAGCTTTCCAATAATTACCAATGTAACCACTGCTGCTACAATCAAAAGAAATATTTCCATGCTTTCCCCTTTAATGCGTTTCAGCGTTGAGATGTTCCATTACAAAAGTGGACAAGCAACTCGCTATTGCTCTTTCTTCCACCCTAAGCTTCCTGTATTGGCCGATCACCTTCCAACCTGCACCGACAAAATTATCTCTGTCCATCCAGCCCGCAGGAATAACTAAAGTACGCTCGATGTAGCGTGCTTCATCTTCTCTCAACCGCCTCCAACTCATCTTGCTACTGCATATGTGACTAAGAATTTGTTGCGTAAGATTTGAGGGGGTTAGTGCGCGAGCTAAATTTGTTTGAGAACCATAAAATTTACAAAGGGAAATGACATTCTTTTTACGGGTCGTACCTACATTAACGCTCATGTCTGACATCCTTTCGCCATCTATAAAAACTAGGTTTACACTGTCCCGTTTGAGTAAGCGCGGCTGCATGTTCAACATTTTGCAATCGTTCAAAATAATTCGACACGGGATATGCACATTTAATAGACCGACGAGGTTGACCGCAAGCCCCCCCACCGGCACTACTGGCAGATACGCAAACATGCTATTACTACCGAGTCACGAAAGGACTGTAACTACCGGAGTGTGAACGGGCAGAAACTATCAAGTTTAGCGAGTCAGTGGAAACTGCCGAAATAGTGGAATGAACGAAACTACCATAACGTGTAAGGTGACTTAACTATCACGTGATCTGTATTCTTACTACCGAAAAACGCAGCCTCCCCACTAATAATTGGACAAATATCTATTGTTAATCTCATTGAATTGCTTGCTGAATAGCTGCCGTTCGCCAAAGGCAGCTTCGGGTCGCAAACAGACATACACCAATACAAGAAAGCCCGGCATCGTCGGGCTTTCTTGATTATTTTAAATTAAGGTGTAATGCAATGAATCTTTATGAGTTTTATCTTCAGTTTCGGTTATCAAGGATAAACCGGTTTTGCGCTAAATCTAAAAACAAAACATCGTGAAGAAGCGCATGAATAGGGCATCTACGTCATCTGATGCGCGTAGATGCCCTATTTATGCGCTTCTTCACGAGGGTGGGATTTCAAAATTCCGCTGTAACGCCCAATCTCGCCAGCCACCACACCAGCAGCGCCGCGCTGCACAAAACCGGCAGCGCCCACCACATGTTGCGCATGTGTAGCGCGGGCATTTCTTCCCGCGAAAAATATTTGTCGCCGCTCAACATGGGGCGCACCAGATTTTCTTTTTTCACCAGCAGGTAAAACAGGATCGCACCGAGGTGTAAGCCAACCAGCGCGAGCAAGGTGTAAAACGCGCGCTCGTGCCAGCTCGTGGCGAGGTCGCTCAGGCTTTCGCCGACGTAGTGTGCGAGTGGTCCTTCGCTCATGATGTCGTCGTTGGCAAACAAGCCCGTGATGGAAATGACCAGTAGCGCGATCAGCAACAGCAGCACCATCCAGCCGCCCGCCGGGTTGTGTCCGGGGTGAGGCGTGTTGTGAGCGCGCATATTTTTCAGATAAGCCAGCACCGCGCGCGGGACGGCGATGAAGTTTGCGAAGCGCGCTGTCGTGCTACCGATCACGCCCCACACCAAGCGGAACAACAGCAGCGCCAACACGACATAGCCGCACAGAAAATGTCTGTCCATATCGCCATCGCCGCCCGCCGTTTGCCAGCAGGCCACAATCGCCAGCAGCAGCGACCAGTGAAAAATTCGCGTGGGCAAATCCCAGATTTTTACCGCCACTTCTCGCGTTTCAGATGTCATGAATTCCCCCATTTTTTCAGCCTGAATCATAACAATCGAACCGTCAAACAAGGTGCGGCATTTCGCCGCGCGACAATTTGCCGCGCGACAAAATGCCACATTTTCAACAGTGGTTTACGCCATTAGCATTCGCCCCGTTTTATCAACCAAGAAAACAGGGGAGATTATGAAAAAGAAACTCGTAGCCATGAGCGCGCTGTCGCTCGTGATGTCTTTGTCGTGCGCGCAAAATGTGTTTGCCGAAGAAACGCCTCCAGTCACCAGCGATAACAACGCGACAAAATCCGATGCGCAGGACAACCGCCTGCTCAAGGAAATGGTGGTGTCGGCGGAGAAAGACAAGCCGGTGCAACAGCGCACCGAACTGGGCAAGCTGACAGTCTATACGCCCGTCTCCGGCGCGGTGGTGAGCGCGGAAGAACTGGAACATTTGCAGCTGGTGAACAACTTGCTCGAACTGGGCAAGCGCGTGCCCGGCATCAGTATGGTGCGCAACATGCGCATCCCCGACGGCGGCAAGGCTTACACCGAAAGCCGCATCGACGGCATGCGTTCCACCTCGCTTAATACCTCGGTGTTCGACACGGTCGAGATGTCTTCCACCGAACGCATCGATGTGATTACCGGCCCGGCCTCGGCGCTGTACGGCAGCGGCGCGTTGGGCGGCACGATCAGTCTGAGCCGCCGCCAGGCACCGGAAAAATTCGGCGGAAAAGTAGCGCAGGAATTGGGCGCTTGGGGCTTCAAACGCACGCAGGCCAACATCGGCAACTCGCTGGCGAGCGGTGCGGCCGGGGTTGTGGTCAGTGCCAGCAAAATGGTGTACGACGGCTGGCGCGATAACGGCGCGGCGGAAGATTCCAATTCGTCGGCGGAAAATAAATACGGCGGCGGCATCAAAACTTTCGTCCGCCCCAGTGAAACCACCAAGATCACCTTGGGCTACGACCAGTTGCATTACGACTACCGCTGGGCGGGCACCTTGCGCATGACCAAGTTCGATCAGGACTGGCGGCAGAGCGAAGCCGGAACTTACGGCAAGTCCATCGACGATTACAAAACCAAGCAGGTGCGCCTGCAGCAATTCGTCGGCGAACGCGGTGAATTTAATTTCATGTACGGCCAGATCGACGACACCTCGACCAACTACGGCGGCGCGGGTTCGGGCGGATCTAATAATGTGATCTGTGATAACAGCACCGTGATTTGCTCGGCGGTCAACAACGGCAGTGCCGTCAAAACCAACACGCTCAAGGCTGGCACTACCCAAGTGGTGACCAACACCATGATGTACCGCCACGAGCTGGATGCCGCCAAGACCACGGTTTACGTGGGCAACGACATGTATGAAACCACCGCCGAATCGGCGACTTATAGCAATACATTCACCGCAATCGAAGCGCAGAACGGGCATTGGGCGAAAGGCGCGATGATAACCAAAGGGGAGGGCTCAATTACCGTGCGCAAAGAAACCAGCCCGTTCGTGCATGTCGAAATCTCGCCTACGGAAAAATTGCGTCTGCATATCGGCGACCGCTACGGCAAGGTGAAAGACAGCGCCAATGATCGCACCATCGCCAACAAAGATGTGCAGATGACCCACAGCGAAAACGTCATCCGCAGCGGCGCGACTTACGAGTTTGACGCAAACCATCTGGTGTGGGGCAACCTCGGCCAGACATTCAACCCGCCATCGACCGGCACCATGCTGGCTTCCGGCACTTACGGCACTGCCGGTTACACCCCGGCGGCCATACTGGAACCCGAGAAAGCGCTGACCAAGGAAGTTGGCGTGCGCGGACGTTTTGAAAACGCCGGTCTGCAATACGATGTGGCCTTGTATCACGCGACCAACAAAGGCTTCGTGGTCGCGCGCGATTGTTCGCTGGCCGAAGAGGCTGCATTGAATAACGGCTTCGCCTGTATCCTTAACGAAAACGCCGGACAACTGACGGCGAAAGGATTGGAGTCGATGTTCTCCTGGGCGGTCACCAGCAAGATCGACGTGGGCGCAACCTACGTCAACTCTTACGCCACCTACGACAAATATGTGACCAAGGCGGGCGTTGACTACAGCGGCAACTCCTACCAGGCGATGCCCAAACACCGCCTGAATCTGCGCACCGCCTACAAACCGGTGCAAGGCATGCAGGTGGAACTGGAAGCGGATTACATCTCGACCTATTTCATCAGCACCGACAATGTCTCCGGCACTTATTCGCGCCCCGTGCTGTTCAACATGCGCGCCAGTTATCGCATGAAGGACTGGTCGTTCTGGTTGCATGCACTCAACCTCACCAGCCGGCATTACGCCACCCGCGTCGGCATCTCGACCATCACCGGACAAAAAATGGTGGCGGCTTCGGCGGGGCAGGGCAACAGCGGCAGCTATACACCGCTGACCGTGCGGG
>JAGVNQ010000232.1 GCA_020053195.1 Sideroxydans sp. | reverse complement strand
TTGATATGGAAATGGAATTATCCCCGTTGTGCCGCTTGAAAATCCTGCGGTGTATCCAGATCAAAAAAACTGCGCAGTTGCGGATCGCATTCGCGTAACGCCGCTTCGTCCACATAACACACGTCCAACTTCTTCAGCGCGCCGCGCAGGCTTTTGTCGCCAGCGGCCAAGCTCGCGCGCATGGTATCCAATGCGCTGGTGGCGTAGAACGCGGCGAGCGGTTGCGGGTAGCCGCCGATGATGGGGACGACGGCATCGAAGCTAACGTCAACAGCAACCCCTCCCAACCTCCCCTTATCAGGGGAGGAGCCGACCTGCTCCTCCCCTGATAAGGGGAGGTTGGGAGGGGTTTGTTTTGTGCGATAACGGGCAAGCTGTTCAACCAACCCCGCCACCACAAACGGCATATCACACGCCACCGCAAACACCCAAGGCGTATCCGCTTTTGCCATCCCCGCAATTAACCCCGCCAACGGCCCGCCCGCATCCTGCTCGTCACAAACCTGCATCACCTCAACGCCGCTGCGCAACTGGCGTACGCTGATAATCACCTTCGGGAAAATTTGTTGCATGGTGGCAGTCACGCTATCCAGCAGCGTGCTTCCGTCCAGCACCAGCGCCGCCTTGTCCTGCCCCATACGGCGCGAATCGCCGCCCGCCAGAATCAGCGCGGTGCAGTTGTCTATCATGCCTTTTGTTGCAAAATAAAATCAACAATACCGCCCACCTCTTCCAGCCCGAAATGCGGCAGTTGCGGATACACCTCGTCCATGTCGGTGACCATGGCGATCAGCCCATCTTCGAGAGAGCAGCGCGCCGGTTTGTCGCACTCGCGCCGCAGCACTTCGATCTTCGCGCCCGGCGCGTGCGAGAAACCTTCGGCCAACACCAAGTCCACTTCGCCCAAAAAACGCTGCGCAATTTGCTGCGGCTCGCGCTCGGATTTCGCATCCGCCACCAGTTGCAGCGCATCCTTGGTGAGCAGCACACTCATCACCGCGCCCGCCTCTTTGTAGCGGAAACTGTCCTTGCCCGGCGTGTCCAGTTCCACTTTGTGATGCGCGTGTTTGATGGTGGCGACCTTCACGCCGCGCGCGCATAGTTCGCGGATGAGCTTTTCCACCAGCGTGGTTTTGCCCGCGCCGGAATGGCCGACGATAGAAATTACGGGTGGGGCGTGACCCATGCTTCCCCCTGCGGCGTAATTTCTTTTTTCCAGATCGGCACGCGCTGTTTTAATTCGTCAATCATCCAGCGGCAGCCGTCGAACGCGGCGGCGCGGTGTTCGGCGGCGGCGGCGATGAACACGATGTTGTCGCCCGCGCGCACGGTGGTGACTCTATGCACTATGCGCGCATCCAGCAGAGTGAATTTGCTGATGGCTTCATCGCGCAATTTGTTCATCTCGGCCAGCGCCATGCTGCCGTAGGCTTCAAAGCTGATCTCGCTCACCTCGCGCCCCTCGGAAAAATCGCGCGCGCAACCGAGGAAGGTGGCAATGCCGCCTATGCGCTGCGAGCTGGCTTTGAGCGCGGCGATTTCTGCGTCTTGCAAGAAGTCTTCTTGTTGGATACGTACGGGTTCGTTCATATCAACTCCTCAGCCGTCATTCCCGCGAAAGCGGGAATCCAGTTGAAAAAAGAAGCCCGCGCAGCGGACAAAAGTAAAATGTTGTCCCGCTGCGCGGGGCGCATTTGATTATCTGGATTCCCGCTTTCGCGGGAATGACGGGAATTTTGAAGCATGTTAACCTCCCGAAAACTTCGCCATAAACGCGATCTCGTCGTTGTCGTTTAGCGCCAGTTGTTTGTCATGAATCTGGTTCTGGTTGACCGCGACGAAGCTGACGATGGAAAGCGCGCCGGGATACAACATGCCGACTTTGTGCATCACATCGTGCAGCGTCATGCCCGGCGCGAAATCGAACGACATCTCGCGTTGTCCGACACGGTCGGCCACCGGGCCGAAGAACAAGACGCGAATCATTTGGCCTCCTCACGCCGCCACACGCCGCTTTTGCCGCCGCGCTTTTCTTCCAGTTGCACGCACTCGATGCGCATGCCGCGATCTACAGCTTTGCACATATCGTAAATGGTGAGCAGCGCCACGTTGGCGGCGCACAACGCTTCCATCTCCACGCCGGTCTGGCCGACACAAGTTGTAGTGGCAATCACCTTGATGCCGACACAACCCTGCGCGTCCGGCTCCATGATTTCGCTGAACTCAACATCCACGCCGGACAGCGCGATGCTATGGCACATCGGGATAATGTCCGGCGTGTGTTTGGCCGCCATCACCGCGCCCACATCGGCCACAGTCAATACATCACCTTTGGCAATTTTTCCATCGCGTATGCGTTGCAGCGTAGTCGGCAACATACGTAACACGCCGCTGGCGATGGCGGTGCGCACAGTCTCGGATTTGGCGGAAACATCCACCATACGCGCGCGGCCTGAGTCGGAGAAATGGGTCAGTTCGTTCATGCGGATTGATACCGAAAAATAGGTTCTGGAATTCTAATTTAAAACCGGCCTGGCCACGATGCCACGATGCATTTCATCAACCTGTTTTATAGCATCTTCGAGCGGAATGCTTTGTCCTTCGACGAGTTCCATGATCTGTCGTTGCAGGATTGCGCCCAACATTTCGATGTTGACCGAGAGGTGTGATTTGATCGAAGCCAGAAAGGCCGGAAAAAATGAATCCTGATCCAGGCCGCTGAGGAATTCGTCGTAATCGTTGCCGGTGGCGACCCAATAACACAGCTCGTACATGATGTTGAACACCTGTTCCGGGGCCACGGACTCCATGTTGCTCATGTTGAGTTTAACTTCCTGCAACATGTCGGCGCGAAAATTCTCCAGACCATAATCGACTTTACCTTGCACTACCTCGGCGGGTGTAAATTCCCATTCCATGATTTCCTCCCACAATGGATGTATTAATTAAAAATATGCGCGAAGTCTTCGTCATCCGTCAGGCAAGTCGGGCAAACGTTTGAGTCACCCTCGGTCACGAATAATCTGTCGCACGTGGTGCAGCGTTTACGGGGCACACTGCGCAACAGCCGTGCTTTCTGTTTGTTGGCGATCACATATTCCGCATCGCGCGGTCGCATGACTTTGGGTTGGCACACTTCAACGCAAACATGGCACGCCACACAACGCTCGTTGAGCAATACGATGCGCCACGCTTTGTTGTCTTCCAGCAACTGCAATGCGCCGGTCGGACACGCCCGCACGCAGGCTTCGCAGTTGGTGCAACCTTGCTCGATGACCCAGTCTTCCGCCGCAATCGCCGCATGGCGCGCCACACGCACTTGGGTTTCACCGAGTGCGGCATACAGCGCGTTCAAGACTTCTTTGCGCTCGGGGATGAAGGGCGCGGCGGCACGGATCGCTTTGAGCGGCGGGGCGGGTGGCGCTTCCGCCATGATCTCCGCGCCTTGCCCGACAATACGCCGGAACAAATGGCGGCGCGAGGCGGCGAGTTCATCCTCCGTCGTGCCGGTTTTGCGCGGTTCGGAATCAGCCAGTGTCAGTGTTGCCCACTTTTCCACGCCCTCCAATTCCGCAGCACACAAAATATTTCTGGCAGCCAGATTCCATTGAATCGACTCTGCGCCTTTGGCCGCATGCACACACGCAGTGCAATGTTCTGTTCCCGCCAGTTGCAGCGCGATGCCGCGCCTGGAAAAATCCGCCAGCACCATGGCGTTGAGCGCGCCGAGGCAAGGCACAATGGCATCGCCCGATGCGCCGGATGGCGCGCAGGCAATCGTCATCTGTTTTGTCTCTCCGGCAATTTTTAGCAGCGTTTCCGCAGAGATACTTTTTTCGGTCAGCGCCTCGGTCGGACACGCGGCCACACATAAGGCGCAGCTTTGGCACAAGTCGGCCAGCAGCTCCACACCGGCATCAAACAAGCGTACCGCCGCGTGCGGACAAACATCCGCGCAACGGCTGCACGCGCTGTAGGCGTAACGGTAGCGCACACAACGTTCGGCACGAAAATTGGGGATGGTCAGCATGATTATTTTGCAGGCGCTTGCGTTTTGGTTTTATTGCGCTTGAGCGTTTGCAACGGCTTGCCTTGCTCGCAGGTATTCATCGGGATGACGAAACTATCCGACATGGTTGAAGGCGGCGGAGCTTTGGACGAGACGCGTTTCCACGCTGCCGCCCCGCCTTTTATTGCAAAGACGCTGCAATCGGATACGGCAGGGATAGCGCGTGCGATTGCCAAAGCGGCGGCATCGTTATCCGCCACGATTAACACCAGCCCTTTTTTGAAAGTCATCGACTTCTGGTACTTGGTTGAAAAAGCCAGCGGGGAGATGCGCTGTGCTTCTGGGTTGCGCGCGTCCAGCAATTGATATTCGGGCTGTTTGGCGATGTAAGAAGCGAGCACATCTTCATTCAACAACAAATCCTCGGCGGCAAAAGCCAGCGCGGGTAATAGCAAGAGGAGCAAGCAATAACGAAGTAGTGAGTGTTTCATTTCGGTATAAAAAACTTGAGTGGATATATTGTGGGAGCGCAACTTGCCTCGGAGAGGTTCTTGCACCCCGTGGGTGTTGCGCGATAGTTTGACAACATATTCGCGCAACAAGTTGCGCTCCCACAAGGCAAACACCCACAAGGCAGTTGTTCTCCAGCAGGGCTTATCCAACTTCAACTTCTTCCACTTCGTCCGCCACCGCCACCATCGCCGAAGCGCTGATCCGCGCCATCTCCACCTCGTCGCGCTGGTCGTTTGCGGGCAAGGCCAGTTGCCGCACTTGGCCGTAGCGCACCCAGGGTTCAATATCGGCATCGGGCTGCTGCCACGGCGAGAACCAGAGTTTATCGCCGTGATCTTCGATCAGCCCGGCGCAGATATTCAAATCGTCATCCTGCATATCCATGCTGATTAATGCTTTGGAAGCGCCCAGTGACAGCATTTTTCCAAGCCACCATTGCGCATCCGTTCCGGTCAGTGAACCATCGTTCCATGACAGCTCCCAACCGGGCGCGCCGACCGAAGGGGTCAGACAGTTAAAGTCCTCGTTGGAAATGTAGTCGATAGACCAGGTGACATGTTTCTTCACCGCGCGCAGCCACACGCCGATACGTTCACCGCCGTGTTTTTGCACCAGACGTTCCACCGCCAAACTATCCAGCAGCGCGAGGTCGCCCAGCACCACCATGGCAGCGCCGCAATCGAGCAACATGGAGGCGTACTCTTCCGTGCCATCAGCCACGACCACGCAAATATTCGCCAGCGATGCCGGCAAATCTTCGCTGTCGTGCATGAAGCACAAACCTTCGGGCGCAACTTCAGCGGCAGTTATCCAGCGGGCGCATTCAAGAGTAGATTTCATTTGCATGAGTTTAGTCCCGGACGAAAATCAATTTGTTGTAAACGAAAGGCTGGAACGGGCACTCGGCATCCGCCGCCAGCAAGGCGATGGCGGGGCGCAAAGTGTGCAGCGTTTCGAGCACCGGTTCAACCATGATGCCCATGTGGCTTGGCGCATATTGCGGCAAAATCATCTGCGCATCGTCCAGAAACAGGCGCGCGCTTTCCTGATTGTGATCCTGCGTAAAAAACAGCGCCAGCGCGGCGAACGCCAAGCCTTGCATGAAACGTGCATCCAGGTCTTTGTCGCCCGCCGGACTGTTCTTCACAATCGTCGCCCAACGTTCGTTCAGCCAGTCATGCACCGCACCGAAATCGTTGTTGTTCCAGTGTTGGTCCAGCTCGTTCCAGTCCCACAAATAAATCATTTATTTCCTGCCTTCCAACCTGGCTTGGATCAGCGAAATATCAATCTTCTTGAGCGCTTCTTCGTCATCTTCGCCGTCGGTTTTTTCGCAAGTGTTGCACACCGGTTCTTTCGGGTCGTATTCGTATTCGATTTCGGCCTTGGGCACTTTCAGCTTGCCGCCGTCCAGATCGTCCACCTTCACACCGAGCAAATCGAGTTCCCATTGCGCGAAGCTGCCCAGCAGTTTGGCCATTTCGCGGTAGAAGGAGTAGTCGGTCGCACGCGCCAGCAAAGTGGCATAGCCGCGCACCCATTTGCCCGGATGTAATGCCCAGAAACGTTTAATCTCCTTGGTGATAAGCATATAGCCGTGTTCATCGCCGGTGGCCAGTGCCAGGGCGGCGCGATCCAGCATCTCGGCCAGAAAAGCCAGTTGCACGCCCAATTGATCTTCAAATACCGCAAAGCGCGCGGCGGATACTTTGAACCCGGCTTTGCGATAAATATCGCGTATTTCAAAACAGGGCTGCTGCTGATAGCGCCCCAATAATCTGACCGACTCGACCGCCGGGCAACCGCCCGCCACCACGAACAACACGGCAAACTCGCAGGCCAATTCGTCCTGCAATTTTTCAATCGGTGTCGCGGTGAAATCTTCGCCGAAGTTAACGCCCATTTCTTTCAATGAGGCCATCACCGTCGGCGAACGGATCGCATTCAAATAGTCCAGCGTCGGTTCTTCCAGAAATGCCCCCGACAACAGGCGATAAATATTGGCTCTGGCTTTACATTCTGCAACCAACTCGTCACTCGACAACTCAGTTTCGGTGTTTTCAATTTCATCCAGCGTGGTTGTCATGTCTTCCCTTTCAAAAAAAGCAGCCCGGCAAACGGGGTAAGCCGGGCTGTAAAGGCAACTTCGCTCTTGCCTGTTACACATTCACCCGTCCGGCGGGGAGGATGACCCACCGGACGGGCTATGTTATTTAATGCCCGCCACCTTCGCTCTTCTTGACGCTGCCCGGACCTCCCCACGCTGCCATTTCCGGGTGCATCTTGCGATGCAAGTCACCGTTGTAGGCATAACGCATGGTTTCCTTGGCTGCGGCAAGATGTTTCTCCCAGCTGCCTTCCACATCGCCGTACTTGTCGGTCGGGCCCGCCTTGGTGACTTTCACCACCGTGTCATACCAGCCTTGCGAACCACCGATGGGGTCAACCACGGTCGGGATGATGGCGTTCGGATGCACGCCTTTGTCTTCCCACCACACGTTGTTCAAGTCGGCATCATCCTGTCCGCCAAATTCACCGGCGGCTTTTTCCTTCAGCTTCAAGGTGGCCAGACGACCATATTCCCAGTGACCGAACGCGGTCGGGATCGCCACCACTTTCGGGTGGATACCTTCGAACACGTAAGCCTTGGTCACCATGTGGCCGACCGAACTTTCGATGCGCACCAGATCGCCGGTCTTGATACCCAGCTCCGCCCCTTTTTCGGTATTCATCCATACCGGATTGCTGTGCATGATTTCCGCCAGCCACTTCACCGCAGACGAACGCGATTGTTTGTGGATGTTAACCTTGTACGTGGTCAGAATCATCTCGTCGGCCTGCATATCCTTGTGCCAAGGAATTTGCTTGAAGGTCGGCATCGGGTTGAAACCGTACTCAGCCCACTTATCCACACGCACGTTAATCAGCCGGTCACCCGTGCCGAAGCCGCTGTAGTTCTTGCCCTTGCGCCGCACGCCGATGGCTTTGCCGTTTTTGTGGATTGTGCCTTTGCCGTCAACCGTTGCTCCGGCCATGTCGGCAGCCGACACTTCTTTCTCGTGCAAACCGAATTCGGCCTGAATCTCGCGCCCCGTTTTGTCGGAAATTTTGCCGGTGCGCGGATTGAGCTTGCCGTAAATCGGCCATACGCCGTGTTTCTTGAGGAAGTCCAAACCGCCCGCCTCTTTCAGTCCCGGAATATTGTCGAAGTGCTGGCGCATGTAATCTTCGCCATCCTTGAAGTTCCAGTATTTCTTCATGCCGCGTTTGCCGTCCGGGTCCATCTTCCAGATGATGTCGCGCATCATGATGCGGTTTTCGCGCGATTCGCCCAGCGATTTGATGACCGGCTGACGGATGCCCAGCCAAGGCCACAACGAGTTGGGCATCGACTCCGGTTCCCAGCGCTCCAGGTAAGGCGCGTCCGGCAGAATGATGTCGGCCAGCGCGGTTTCCTCGCCCATGAACGGGCTCATGGAAATGTAATACGGAATCAGCTTTTCATCTTTGTACAACTTGCCCCAGTACGCCTGCGCTCCCGGATTGGTATAAACCGGATTGTCCTGATAGGAAATATGCACATTCACCTTCTGCCGGCCTTCCGCGATGAACAGCGGCAGCAGGTGGCTCACCTTGTGGCCGGCCAGCGGATACTCGTGCGGGTGCGCCATGTCGGAACCGTGCTTGGGTTTTGGCGGCTCCGGTTGCGGCTGCGGCCAACCCATACCGCGTGGCATACAGTAGCCACCGCGTTTTTCCACGTTGCCGGTCATGATGGACAGCATCATGGTGGCCTTTTCGTTGTACGAACCGTACAAGTGTTTGGCCGGGCCGCGATAGGTGTAAGTCGTCGCCGGTTTAGTCAAAGCGAACTCGCGCGCGATACGCTCGATGGTCTCGGCAGGCACACCGGAAAGTTTGGATGCCCACTCCGGGGTGTACTGCTTGTAGTGCGCTTTGAGTTGGGCGGTTGATACGTTGCACCAAGTGTCGATGAAGTCGGTGTCCTGCAAATCTTCGCGCAGGATCACATGGCCGAGTGCCAGCGCCACCGCACCGTCCGTTCCCGGAAACACCGGAATCCATTCATCCGAACGACCTGCCGTGTTGGACAGACGCACATCGAAGGTCACCAGCTTGGCCTGGTTTTCTGCCGTGCCTTCCACCAAACGCTGCGAATAGGGATTGTGGAAATACGCCGCTTCCATGATGTTGGAGCCGAAGTTGAGGATGTACTTGGTGTTGGCAAAGTCCGGGGTTTCGATGTCCGGCCCCCAAGTCGGTTCCATACCGATTTTCTTCGACGACTCGCACACCGAAGTGTGATTGATGACCGTGGCCGAACCCAGCGTGTTCATGAAACGGTCGATCACCCCGCCGGAGCGGTTGCGGCCATATTTCAGCGAAATGGAATTCGGGTCTTCCTTGATGGCGGCATCCAGCTTCTGCGCCACTTCAGCCAAAGCTTCGTCCCAAGTGATACGTTTCCACTTGCCTTCGCCGCGCGCACCCACACGTTTCAACGGATACAGAATGCGATCCGGGTCGTAGGTGTACCACATGCCCGAGTTGCCCTTGGCGCATAACCTGCCGCGCGTCGAGACGTGTTCGGGATTGCCTTCCAGCTTGACGATGCGGCCATTTTCCACAAAAGCAATTGCCCCGTCCTGAATGTTGCAGAAGTGGCAGTTGATGGGAATGGCCTGGCGTTCGGCCATTGTTTCCGGGGAGAAATCTTTTCCGCCCAGGTCTTGTTCCATCGCGCTCAGCACACTGGGAGCCGCAATCGCTGCTGCGGTCGCTCCTCCGCTGACCTTGAGGAATGTTCTGCGATTCATTTCAAACATAACAGTCTCCCGGAATTAGAAATACGATTGGACGAGTTGTCCGCTGATCAGGATGGAATAACGCAACGCGATTCCACCCACCAGCAGCAAAGCACCCGCTGCCATCATGTTGCCGTGTTGCTTGCCGTTGGCGGTGAGCAACAACGCGATAGGCGCAACCGTGCCGACCAAAATGCCCAGCCCGATAAAAATCGCACCCAACATGCCGCTGGTCAGGAACATGAACGTCAGTTCCGCGCCCGAGCCGCCGTAAGCTGTGGTGCCGAGCAAAGAAACCAGCATCGCCACCACCGCACCGGCAGACCACAACATGAAGCGGCGCAACATAACCAGCAGCGCTTCACCCTTGGCGATAAACGTTGCCACGGCAGCGCCGGAGAGCAGCGACAAAGCCACGAACAGCACCGGCATCAACGGCGTATTCCACACCGGACGATTCTGGTGAACCGTCAAGTCGAAGCCGGTGTAGATCGGCAAACACACACCCAACAACGCGCCGATGACTGCCAGCTTGCGGCTCTTTGCTTCATCATTCTTTTTCAAGGACAAGAAGTACAACACCGAGACCGCGCCGAACGAGATCAGATTCAAGCCACCCCAAGCCAGCGGTGAAGCGAGATTCAGATAAAACGGATTCATGATGTTCAGGAAGCGCAACGGCTGCGTCAGGTCGGCGATTAGCAACAAACCACCCGCCGCCATCAACAAGAAAGAAATGTTGAAAGACTGCACCCTGATGCTTTGGAATTCCGCCCTGTACCACGATAAAGCCGAGAAGAAAAACATCGCCGCCGAGATACCGATCACGAAGAAATAGATCGCGTAAGACCCTGACCACGGCATGTGATGAAAAATATTAAAGTCACCCATGATGCGCCCCCTTAACTATGGTTCTTGTTGAATACAGCCCGCTCGGCATCCATCAATTCCTGCGGGTTGTAAATCTTGCGACCGATTTCCGAATGACTGCGGTCAGCTCCGATGTAGAACACGTGCGGCTTGGTACCTTCTTCCGGGCGCAACACCTGTGTCGGCATCGAGTTCACCAGATAAGAGACTTCGCTGGTCGGATCGTTGAGGTCGCCAAAAATGCGCGAACGCCCCACACAAGTCTGCACGCAGGCCGGCACCATGTTTTGTGTCACGCGGTGATGGCAGAACGTACACTTGTCCACCACGCGGGTGATGTCGGTATAAGTGCGGTGTTTTGGCAACATGAAACGCGCGTTGTACGGGCACGAAGCCATACACGCTTTGCAGCCGATGCAGCGGTCGTAATGCTGGAGCACGAAACCGCCGTCTTCCACTTTGTAAGTGGCTCCCACCGGGCATGCGCGCACGCAAGGAGGATCGTCGCAGTGGTTGCACAAACGCGGCATGAACATCTTGCGCACGGTTGGATATTTGCCGATTACTTTGTATGGAACCCAAGTTCTGAAAACGCCCAAAGGCACGTCATACTCCGCCTTGCAGGCCACCATGCAGGCATCACAGCCTATACAGCGACGCAGGTCGATCACCATGGCATAACGCTTCAAGCCCGGCACCCCCCTCGTCTCTATTGATGAAATGCGTAATTCACTCATCTTAAACTCTCCCTGAAAGTGTAATTTCTCCCGAATATTTCTCTGCTAAACCGCGCATTGCTGGAAGAGGTAACTCCAACATGCAAACCTGTCGCGCAGAACAATTCAGCACATCCCATGCCACGACGGATAGCTAACTGTTTTATTGGGAATATGCTGTCGAGTTCAGGTGGCAGACAAGGCGTTGACGGGTTCAATGTCGAAGTGTGATTACCATTCGGTAATGTTTTTTCGGATCGCACATTACCGTTACGCCACCGTT
>JAGVNQ010000316.1 GCA_020053195.1 Sideroxydans sp. | reverse complement strand
GTGAAGCGACTTTGCACTGCCCGCGCCCCACAACCACACGCTGTTGATCGTGAGCAAACCCTTGGCTTCGCGTGCCTGATTCACCGCATGCCCGTGCAACAACATCTGCATCTCGTTGTTCAGCCGCAGCCAGCGCAGCGCATCTTCGCCTTGCGCCTGCATGGCCCGCACATCGCGCCACGCGACGGCGGACAACGGAGTCATCACCACGCGGGACGATTCGGCGCAAGACACATACCAACGCTCGGGATGCGGCGCAAAAAATCTCAAGCCGTCTTCGGCAAAATGCACATTCAGCGCCGCACACAACGCCGCCGCTTCGTCGGCAGTGACAGCCACTTCCGGCAACAACACCATCTGCGACGGCTGCACCTGCAAATGCACCGGATCAGCGCACAGCCAAAACCCATTAGCGACATCCACCCCGTCGGCGGCGGCGCGCACCGGAGCCGCCGCATTGCCCCCGAAGCGCTCGCATAAAAATTTTTCAACTGTCGTTGCGGGCAAGGTAGTTCGCGCACCGCGCGCCAGCAATTTCTCCACAGCAGGCAAAGACAAATCACCGCCGACTTGGGCAGCGATGTCCTTGGGCAGAATCAAATCGGGGATGAGTAGATGCAGGTGGTTCATTTACGAGTCACGACGTGTGGGCACATTATGGTTTGGGTGCGGCAAGTCCTGATAAGCTGATTACAGGCGTAACTGCTTCAACGAAATTGAGATTTTATTGAGTGACCGGTTCGGCAGGTGGAACAACATTTCATCTTCAAACAAGGTCTGTTGCGCTTGCACAGATACCGCACCTGCCGAAATATATTCTCGAATTGATTTTGCGATAAACGTGGCCAGATTAACCGGCACGGCATTGCCGATCATTTGCTCCAAGTCGGTTTTCGTCCCGGAAAGTTTGAAGTCTTGCGGAAAGGTTTGTATCCAGCTTCTCTCGACGGTGGTGAGCGGCCTGATTTGTTGCAAGTCGATATTGTCCGGGTCGCAGGAATTTAATTTGTAGCCTTTGGGAACAGGTCGATTAACGCCCCGAACCGTAGGACTGGGTTCATCGAGAGAATACACGCCGCGCCTGCTGTAATTTCGCGGATGCCTGTAGTAATGGTCAATACCAAGTTGGTCGCCCAAATAATCCCTGACTGTCATCGGCGTTGGCGAGAGCGATTTTTTGATGATGCCCGTCAACTGATTGTGCTTATCATTCAAATGCCCGATCAGAAAAAACCGGGTTCGCGCCTGAGGCACACCGCAATACGAGGCATCGAGAATGATGGAGGTCAACCCGTACCCGGCTTCGGAAAACTGCTCGATCACATCGGTCAGAATGTGACTCTTTTTGATCTGTTCCACATTCTCCATGACAAACCATTCAGGTTTGATGCTGCATACGATGTTGGCAAAGTGATAGGTCAAATCTGCGCGCCCCAGCGTAATGTCGCGCTTCCCGGCACTGGAAAAATCCTGGCATGGCGGCCCGCCGATAATCATGTCTGGCGAGAACGGCCTGATTTTTTCTATGGCAGTTTCTTCGTCAGTCAAGTCTTGCTCGAAAATCGGATGAGCGAAATTTTCCCGGTAAACCGCGTTGGATTTTTCCCATTTATCAAATGCCGCCACCACCTCGAACCCGGCTTTTTCAAAGCCGAGCGACATGCCGCCACATCCCGCAAAAAGATCGACGCACCTCATTCGAACAACCCCGGCGAGCCGAACAGAATTGCGTCAAAACGCCTTTCCGGGCTCAACAACTTTTGTCCGCCACCGACAATAATGTCCTTGATCTCGGATTTTGTGATGGCGGGTTTCAATAATCTCGCGCATTCCATGAACGGGTGCGTCACAGTACCCGCCGAAGCGAAAGCCTTGTCGTTTTTGGTGTTGTAGGACAGGGAATCAATGATTGTTTTGGGATTGAACCGCCCCTCATCCTTGATACCACTGAGCATCTTGTAAAGCCATACCGCTGCTCTGGTCGGTCGGTTGATGCTGGTTGAATTTGGGTTGCCGCTTGCGATTTGGGAAATGAAATTTGTAAAACCAGCCTCGCTCCATACAAACACATCCAGACAGTTTTCAGCCAATTCGGGGGATTTACCCAGCGTCTTCCAAATGGGTTGAATCAGGAACGCACTCTGGTTAGCTTCCAATGCCAAAGATAGATTCTTTACGATCTCGACAATGTGATGAATATTTTTCAATACCTGGCTGGGCTCAGTCCAGTCATCGACTGCTATCTCCGGCAATAGTTCGCCCAAATCCTTGCCCAGCTTGGATGCGATACTGCAAGCAAGGTAAACAATCGTGTCCGGCCTAACCACAATTTCACAGCCATATCTTGTTTCAGCCAAACTGAAAGTCGTTTCGTCCGGGAGCGCGGTCAGCTTCACTTCCAGCCCGGACAAACATTCTCCGGTGCTTGCCCTTTGGATGACCAGATCGGTTCGCGGCAATGAGCCGATAACAAATTTCTGGTAAGGCGTATGTTGGGATTCAAAAGCGAAATAGGTATCTTCGTCATCAAACTCGATCCCAAAAACGTCCCGGATGGAAATAAATTTCTTATCAAACTTTTTGTCGGCCACCGAAAGATAATTGGCTTGAATGTTTTTTGATGCGAGATAACAACACAGCGCTGCGGGAAAAGAAGAATTAAATTGGTTCTTCCCCCAAGTCTCCCTGAGAGAAAAATCCCTGTTGGTTTTTTTAATCCCGAATAATCCCGGCCTAGTATCGTGCATATATCCCTTGTAATTACTTCAAAACCAGATGGCTGAATTTTATCGAAATACAAACCTGTTGAGGTTTTCCTATTGCCACCTTGCCCGCAAGCCAATAAATACGCCATTCTCCAACAAGTCACACACGTAGATGACCATTTGGCGCGCCTTCCCGAGCAGGTCGGTTTTCAAATTCTTGAATTTCACTGTTTTATCAGACCCAGCGCGTAAACGCCCGGTATGGTTTCCGGGCCGATGTGGCGCAGCAGTTCGGTCAAGGATTCCAGCTTTTCGCCGGGTGCGGCGCGGGCCGTGCCGTTGAAGCTCAGGCCTTTGCCCGGTTCCATATTGCCTTGGCCGGACAGCACCAATTTGCCGCTCAGGGTGGAAAGTTGCAGTCTCAGTTTTTGCCCTTCGCCTTGCAGCAGGATGCGGTAATCGCCCAGCGGATACACTTCGGTCAGGGCGGAACCGGCCTGCAACCAATCCACGCTGGCTTGGCCTTGCGTGCCTTGCGGCGAAAGGAAAAGCGAGTCGGTGCTGAGTTTGATTTCGCCGGTGAGTCGGTAAGGCAACAGTTGCGGCGAGAGCATGGCCAGCACTTGCGCGGGCAAGCTGGTGTGCCATTGCGCCAGCTCGACTTGCTGTTTGAACGGGGCGAGGCGCACGCGCATGGGCGTGGCGTTTTCGCCTTGGCGCACTTCAAATTCCAGCAGGCCTTGCAGCGCGGCGGCGGGAGCGAAATTCCAAGCGTAATTGCCCATGGAGACAAACTGCGTTTCGTGTTGCAGCAACAGGATGCCGGAGCCGTTCCACAGCGTGCCGCGCGCGTTGGCCAGTGACAATCTGCCGCCGGAAAAACTTTGCAGTTGCGCGCCCAGCATGGAAGCCGGCGCGGTGACCAGCAGGCTGATGAAGAACACCGCGACGAAGGCGAGACTGGTAATCCAGAAACGTAAACTCACTGTTCCGCACCGCTGGTCAAGGTGCCGCTGATTTTCACCAGCCCCGGCGCGGACGATGGCGAAACAGAAATCGTGCCCACGCGGATGTGGTGCGTCGCGTCCAGTTCGCGCAGGAAATTCAGCAAGCGCGGAAACGGAATGCTTTCGGCGATGATGCGCACATCGTTCTGCTCGGTGAGTTCGAGCATGAATGCCGGAGCGGCCCAGCCTTCCTGCGTGGCGGCATTTTGCACAATCTTTTTCATGGATGCGCCATCCAGCACGGCAGGTTGCGCATGCTGGCGCAGCGTTTGCACTTCATCGGATTGAATCTTCATTTGCGCCAACTGTGCGCGCAACGGCGGCAGAGTCTTGTGCAGCTTGCCCAGCGCGGTGGATGCCGGTTGCCAAAGCAACAAGTAAATCAACGCGGGCAGCAAAATCGCCGCGCCCCAAGTCAGCGTGCGCTGCTCGGAAGCGGAAAGCGCACGCCAGCGCGCGGCCAGCTTGAGCACGTGCGGATTGTCGAAAAATATTTTCATTCTTAAAACCTCAATTAGCCACGGATGAAACACGGATAAACCCGGAAAATCCATTAGAGCCGAACCTGCTCCTTCCCCCATGCAGGGGGAAGGATGGGATGGGGGTAGAGTTGTGGAACGATAACGTTTCTACCCCCACCCTAGCCTTCCCCCTGCAAGGGGGAGGGAACGTGATGGCTAATAGATTATTTAATCCGTGTTCCATCCGTGTCCATCCGTGTCTCAATAATTTTCATATCGCCCCCAGCCTCAGCCGCACATCCACCGCGCTGCCCGAGTCGCGCACGTCTATCACTTGCGCGCGTAAACCCTGCTCGCTCAAGCGCCGTTGCAAGGTTTCCCACGCGCTGGCGGAAGCGAGGTGCGCTTCCACATCCAACTGGCCGTCGGCGTAGCGCACGCCGTTCACTTTACTGCCCGGCAGCGCGTTCATTTCCGTGGCGAAACGATCCAGCAGCGGCAGAAAATCGCCATCGTCGTTGACTCCCGCTGCATGCCGCGCGCGCGCCAAGCTGCGGCGCATTTGCAACGGCGCATCCACCACCATGGCTGAAGCGCCGAAGGTTTCCTGATACACACTATCCATGCTGTGCTGAATCTGCTGTTTCTCGCGCGCCAACGACCACCATTCCAGATTGCTGCCCAGCGCTTCGATCAGCACCAGAATCAACACCAGCACCAGCGCCGGGCGCAGCTTCGGCCACCATTCCTGCAAGCGCGCCGGTGCAGCGAATTTGCCCCACAACAGATTGGGCGCATCGACGGCGATGCTCGCGTTGCGCCAATCCCAATCGCGCTCTTCGTGATTGATCTGCACGCCTTCCCATTGCGGCCAAACACGCAGATCGGCGGGGATGTTCGCCTTGAAACAAACGCGCAACGCGCTCGGTTTGGCGCTGTTCAATCTCAGCATCAGCGCGGCGGGTGGCTGCTGCTCGCTGCCGCGTCCCAACACGCCGCCCGCTTGATGCCCGGTTGCCAACATGCCGTTCTGCCCGTCCCAGACCACGCTCCATTCGCCGTCACGCACCGGCAGCAGCGCGTATTCGGGAATAGCGCGGCGCAAACGGATAGACACGCTTTCGCAGGCCTGAATGAAACGGCGCAAGCGTTCGCGGTTAATCGAATACAGCAGCGTTTCGCCGTTGCCCAATTTGCTGCCGGGAATCACAAAACTGTCGGCGACTTCGCCCAGCAGGAATTCTTCCAGCGCAAACGGCAGCGCGGTTTCCAGTTGTCTGGCTTTGATTTTGGGTAACGCGACCGGCACGCACAACACCAGCTCCGCCGCCACGATGGCGATACATTCGTCGGCGCGCGGCATACTCGCCAGATTGCCCGTGCCGGATTCGCGCACCGCACCGCGCTCGTCCAGCAAAGCCCAAGCACAGGCCGAGGCTGCATCCTGCCATTCTGTCGTCCAATAAATTCTGAGTTGACTCATTGAAGAATACCTTTATCAGCCACGGATGAACACGGATTCACACAGATAAAACCGGGAGTTGTATCAGGATTTTGGCTCATCGACTCGATGTGAAAATATATGTTGTTCATCCGTGTTTCATCTGTGTTCATCCGTGGCTCAAATGTATTTTTCAGACTCATTGCACACTCTGCCTCACCACATTCGCCCAAATGCTGTTTCTGACCAGCAATGCCTGCGCGAAAAATTCACCTTGTCCTTGCACTGCATGTCCTTCCACCAAAAAATAACGGCTGCCCACCGTCAATTCCCCCATCGCGTCCTGCCCCACGTTGGGCGGCAATTTCTGCTGGAAATCTGCCACTGTTTTAAACGGATTCCCTTTGCGCTCGGTCACGATTTGCCGCGCATCCTGCAAGGATAAACCGTTTATCACCGCCGCCATCACTTCTGCTTGAGCGAAGTTCACATTGATCTGTGTGCGCTCCGGCAACACCGCGACAAACCCGCTTAAACGTTTGATGGTTTGAGCGTCAAATCCCTGCACCCACAACAACTCCGATAATTCGCTCAATTGCCGGTTCGCCGCGCGGTAAGGCTTAGGCAGTTCCAGATAATAGCCGTCTTCCGCCCCGCCGTTTTCCATGGGCACATTATCCGCGTCCATCCAGTCCGCCAGCGCCAGCGCCTGCTCAGGCGGCAACCCCAGCGCGGAAAGCAATCTTTGCAAGCGCGCCAGATCGGTCGCACTCACTTTGCCGTTTAACACCAGATTGTTCAGGTTGAATAAACCCTGCTGGTCAACGATCAAACCCAACACCTCGCCGTCCTCGACCGGGATCGCGGGCAGACGCATCGCCCACATCTCGCCGGGATGATCGTGCCGGTTGTTCACCGCATCGTCGGCCAACACCGCGCGCGCCCAATCCACCCCGGCCTGCGCGATGCGCCGCGACTGCGCGCGATCACGCCCGTTCTCGTATTCGCGCTGCCAAAAACCCTGCTGCTGCGCCATAAACGCCGCGATCACCGTCGCCATCGCCACGATCAACAACACAGTGATTAAGGCTGCGCCGCGTTGAAGATGCTCACCACACCTGCTCCTTCCCCCATGCAGGGGGAAGGTTGGGATGGGGGTAGAGTTATGGATCGGTAACGCTTCTACCCCCACCCTAGCCCTCCCCCTGCAAGGGGGAGGGAATGTTTCGACTATTTGATAATCCTGCCTCATTGCAACGAGAAGACCCGCAAAATCTTCTCCCCCGTCAGCAGCACCACTTCCACTTCCACCGCTTTCGGCGGCGGCACGTTATTCGACACCAGCGCCCATTGTTTTTCCCACACCATCGCCAGCGAAAGATAACGCAAATTGAATTCGCGTACGTCTTGCAACACCGTATTCTCCACCGGCTTGCTGTTGGGCGCTTGATCCAGCACATCCCAGCGCAACATCTGAATCTCATTATTGCGTAAACGGTAACCCACGCGCTGCGGCGGCAACACACCGCCCGCCATGTCCAGTCCGCCCGCGCGGGTGAACAATATTTGCGCCTCTTCCAGTTCGCCGCCGGAAGCGGGAAAACCCACCAAGGCCGCCTGCGCCGTGCCGTCCGCCACCCTGACCGGGCGATTGATGACTTGCGCCAACTGCTCGTCCATGCGCGAGAAAAAACGCGCCATAGATTGGTATTTGCGCGTCTCCACATCGAGATGCGCGCGCGTCTGCAACAACGAATTCAGCCCGCGATAACCGGCGATGGACAGCAGGCTGAAAATAAACAGCGCGACCAGCAACTCGATCAGCGTAAAACCTCTGCGGGGGCGGTATCCGATCATCGCGCGTACTGCACCAAATAACTGGTCATCTGGCGCAACGACTGATCCGGCGCGTCGGCCGCATACACATTCAGCACCAGACGGCGCATGGTCGGATTCGGCGTGCCGCTGACCTCTTCGCGCCAGGAAAATTTCTGCCCGGCTTGCGTCTCCTCACCGGTCTGCGTCGCCACCGGCAACCAGTCGCCGCGCGCCGCGTGCAATGCCATGCGGTTCTGCGCCACCCAATCCGC